>JASFLL010000024.1:0-9499 GCA_050118115.1 Thioalkalispiraceae bacterium | reverse complement strand
TTTCATCGGTGTGAATGCCGTGGATTATTCCGGTTACCCTGACTGTCGGCCGGAATATATCGAGGCTTATCAACGCATGGCCCGGCTTGCCACCAAATCAGGTGTCGAAGGCCACACAATCAATATACGCAGTCCTTTGCTCCATCTCAGTAAATCCATGATTATTCAACGCGGTATGGCGCTTGGCGTCGATTACCAGCAGACTATCTCCTGTTATGACCCCTCAGCCACGGGTGAGGCCTGTGGCCGTTGTGAGGCCTGTCTGCTACGTCGTCAGGGCTTTGAGCAAGCGGGCGTTCCCGACCCTACAATCTATGTAAGTATTTGATAATTAAGTCGTTAATTCAATAAGTTAGCTCCGGTCAGTATTTTTATCAGGGGAATATTGGGGCTTTGCCGGACGTTCAGGTATAATCTGCGGAATTTTTTAGCCAGCCACCAACTATTAGAGCCGAGCTAGAACAAAATTTAATCATTTTGAGGTGTGTTATGACGTTTCAGGATTTTGCCAGTGCGTATTCATTTTACATATGGTCGATATTTATTTTATCGGTCATTTTAGGGGCGGTTGTAAACAAAACCAATTTTTGCACCATGGGTGCGGTTTCGGACCTCGTCAACATGGGTGACAAGGGCCGGATACGTGCCTGGATTCTCGCCGGTACGGTGGCCATGATTGGCGTCATCATACTGGAGTACTTTGGTGCGATTAACCTCAGTTCAACCCTTCCTCCCTATCGTGGAGGTTTAAACCCACAGACCCTGGAAGGATCGTTTCCATGGGGACGTTATATTCTGGGTGGCGTGATGTTCGGTATCGGTATGACTCTCGCTAGCGGTTGTGGTAACAAGACCCTGATCCGTTTTGGCGCGGGTAATATCAAGTCACTTTTTGTCTTCATCATTATCGCTGTGATTGCCTATTACATGGTTGATCCTTTCAAACAACTGGAAGCCAACTGGTACCAGACATTATTCCAGCCATGGCTGGATAAGGCCTCATTCACCGTGACGACCCAGGCTGATGTTGGTAGTGTGTTTGCTGGTATGACCGGTCTATCAGCAGTTACTCTGCGACTGATTCTTGGCGCTATTATTGGGGCCATTTCGCTTTATATGATCTTCAAGGCCGCGGATTTTCGCAGCAGCTTTGACAATATTCTTGCTGGTGTAGTGATTGGACTTATCGTAGTGGCTGCCTGGTACATCACCTCTAATACCATGGTTAATGTGGATGGCGACAACACCAGCCTGCGTTCTTTTGTTCAGGACCAGTGGATGATGTTGATGGACAGTGATGCGGGTAAACCGAAGAATGCCAGTGTCAACCTGATGGCTACTTCCTATACATTCATCAGTCCCATGGGACAGATGCTCGGGTATGTCAAAGAAGGTTTCAGTTATAGCTATCTTTCCTTCGGTGTGATTTCGGTCCTGGGCGTGATTGCTGGTTCGTTCCTGTGGTCACTGATTTCAAGGAGTTTCCGCATTGAGTGGTTTGTTTCATTCAAAGACTTCGTATTCCACGCCATCGGTGGCGTTTTGATGGGCTTTGGCGGCGTTCTGGGACTGGGATGTACTATTGGCCAGGGAATCACAGGAGTCTCGACACTGGCGCTGGGCTCGTTCCTGGTCTTTATCAGCATCGTTTTCGGTAGCGCGCTGACCATGAAGATCCAGTACTACAAAATGGTCTATGAAGATGAGGCCGGTTTCTTTAAGGCCCTGGTGACGTCTCTGGTCGATATGAAGTTACTACCGAACAGCCTGCGTCAACTCGAGGCCGTTTAAGCGCGAATCTAATTTGCCGGGCTTGCCATTCCTGGTAAGTCCGGTAAAATGCGCGCTTCTTGAAAGTTTCACCTGTTGGGTCGTTAGCTCAGTCGGTAGAGCAGTTGGCTTTTAACCAATTGGTCGAAGGTTCGAATCCTTCACGACCCACCATCTTTCTCACTGGTATCCAAGATATTTAAGCACTGTGTCGGATCGAGTTGGATTCGAACCTTCCCTGATTGATTTTGGCCCTCCTTGCAGTCGGGCGCTCAACTTACTGCGAATGCCCATTCAGGGCATTCGGTTAAGTTTCGCCCTTCACGACCCACCAGTATTGAAAACAACTTCGGGTAGACAGATCAAGCACCTGGCGGCTTATAACTTCTTGATTATACAGGGTAAGTTAACTCCTGCGGATAGTGAACCAGCTAAAGCCATGGAGTTATCTGCCGCTATGTATTTCTGCAAGATATTGATTCTTTTTTATATTTTTCTCTAAACATTATTTGGGTGGCAGTCGGTCGAAACCAAACGACAATAGCACTTTCAGGATCAACGATTAGCGATAAGGAGCGGGTGATGGCAATCACGGTAACGGAGAGCGAAGACGGTAAAAAGATCACAATAAAACTGCCAGGCGAATTTGATTTCAGAGCCCACAGGGAGTTTCGTAATACACATAAGGGAGCAGATCCGACAGCTGAGTATATACTGGATTTTTCCTTAACTCAGCATATTGATAGTTCGGCCCTGGGTATGTTGTTGCTCATGCGTGAAGAGCTGGGAGAGGATTCTGCAAAGGTGAAGATTATTAACTGTCGTCCGAACATAAAAAAATTACTCGAAATGGCAAATTTTCACCAACTTTTTAGTGTCGCCTGAGTAGATGTCTAGTATGGGAATCCGCAGGGACGTGGAAATTCACTCACAAGCTGATGAACAGCCACGGCGGCTCGCGCTGGTCGTCGATGACGATGCCGTCAACCGCATGATACTCGAAAGTATGTTAACCGAAAGTGGCTTCGATGTTATCACCGCTGCTGATGGCCAGCAGGGTGTTGAGGCCTACGCGGAAAATGAACCTGATGTTATCCTGATGGATATCATGATGCCGGTGCTCGATGGTTACCAGGCGACCAGGAGAATAAAAGAGCTGGCAGGCGAGCATTTTGTCCCGATTATTTTTCTTACCGCCGTGACCGATGAAGACGAACTGGCCAAATGTGTGACAGTGGGCGGTGATGCTTTTTTAACTAAACCTTATAGCAAGGTCATTATTATGGCCAAGGTTACGGCGCTAATCAGACTCAGCGAACTCTATGCAACTACCCAGCGTCAGCGTGATGAAATTGATATTCATAATGAGCAAATGCTGGTTGAGCAGAAGGTCGCAAAAAAGATTTATTCAAGGGTCGTTCATGAGGGGTGCCTGGATACACCAAATTTAAAATATATACTTTCGCCACTTGCGATATTCAATGGTGATTTGTTGCTTGCTGCCCGGACGCCATCAGGCGGACTGAATATATTGCTTGGTGATGCGACAGGCCATGGTTTGCCGGCAGCAATTGGGGCAGTACCAATTTCCGATCTGTTTTATGAATTAACTGAAGATGGTGCGACAGTTGATGAAATCGTTCTGGAAATAAACTCAAAACTCAAAAATATCTTACCACCAGAATTTTTCTTTTGCGCCAGTGTTTGCAACTTCTCAAATGATTATCGACTTTTTACTATCTGGCACGGCGGTCTACCGGATGTTCTGATTTATTCGGCGGAGCAACGAAAAATCAAACATGTTATCGCCTCTACAAATTTCCCGCTGGGAGTTGTCAATAATGAAAGATTGAAAACTGATCTCCAGATTTTTGATTTGAGCAAAGGTGATCGGGTTTATCTCTATTCCGATGGTATTACTGAAACAAGAAATATGGATGGTCAGGAATTTAGCCAGGAAAGACTAATGAGATGTTTTCAACAAACTATACCAGCCGGAGAAATGTTTTCATATATTATGGAAACGGTGAATAAATTTAGAGGTGCTCAGGATCAGTCGGATGATCTAACCCTGCTTGAGATTAATGCTGACCCGGATTTGTTCGTTGAAGATTACCCGCCGAGGCCAGCAACTAAACCAATACTACCCTATCCATCCGACTGGAATATGAACATGATGTTAAAGAGGCAGGACTTGATTGAAACAAATCCGGTGTCAATACTGACCAAGTTTACATCCCAGGTCGACGGATTGCTTCAACATCGTGAAGACATTTTTATTGTTTTATCTGAACTTTATAATAATGCCCTTGACCATGGCGTATTAAAACTTGACTCATCAATTAAGTCGCAATCCGATGGTTTTTTGAAATATTTAATGTTACGCCAGCAACAACTATCAAAGCTTGAGGATGGATATATAGTGATATCGCTCGAGCATAAGATGCAAGGCGACCAGGGCACCCTGGTGATCAACATAACTGACAGTGGTGAAGGATTTAATTACGAAAAGTTGGCAACAGATTTGGAGAACAATAAGGCGTATTCTGGTCGAGGCTGTGGGCTGGTGAAATCTTTATGTCAGGACTTGAAATATTATGGTAAAGGCAACCACGTTCAGGCCATTTATCACTGGAATAAGTCATCGAGCTAACCCTGATAATAACGTTCTCCACTATAGACCAGGCTAGTAATGAAAGCGTAATGAGTCAGCGCAGCTTCAGTCAATTTTAGTGTGGCGCATAAAAAAAGCCCGGGTTTTTTAATCCCGGGCTTTTAAGCATTGACGAGTTGGTTTTATTCACGAACACCAGGTGCATTGACCTTGATACCATTACTCATATAGGTATGGAAATACTCCAGTGCGGTGTATTCAGGACCTTGCGCCTTCAATGGCTTGGCACGTACCTGCTTGTTACAGCCGCCATAACGACGGTGCAGGGTACCAAAACCATTCAGTGCTGGGTTACCACCAGGTGATGCTTCCCACTTCTTACGATAGGTCGGGAAGTGTGAGACATGTCCCAGAGCTGGACTCAACAGGTTTGCACGAGCCAGACTGCCTGAATAATACATATGGCAATCAGCACAGGCCATGTTCAGTTGACCACGCTTGGCATAGAAATGGTGCTTACCACGGTTGTAAATGGCAAGTGCACGCGGGTCATTAGGGATAATGACATTGATTTTCTTGCCACGTGATGTATAGCCCATATAGGCAGAGATAGCAGCCAGTTTACCTTTCTTCCAGCCGATTTTCTCTTTCTTGACATCGACGCCGTTTTTCTTAAGACAGCTCATGATGTCTGCTTCCAGAGTGTGAACTTTACCTGACTTCTTGTCGAACCAGGGATAGTTCTGGCGAATACCGATACCGCCATTCTTGAAGCATTTACCTACGTTATATTTGTTGAACAGTTCTTTACCGATATCAACGCCGGGCTCATATGGAGGAAATTCTTCCATTGATTCCCATTCGCCACGACGGCCTTTGTCGATACCGTAGATACCGTTACCAAATTCCTGAAGACTTACACCAGGAAACTTTTTGAAGAAATATGAACGGAATTTCTTCAGATCATCCTGGGGACTAGCCATCGTCATGGCTGGAGCAAGTCCCATCAGGGCGATCACAGTTGTGATTACTAACTTCTTCATTTTGTTAACTCCTATCATCCGGAAGATAGATCTTGGTTACTTCACCTTAGTTGAAGCCGCGTCCTTACCGCCCTTGTTATCAACCCAGCTGAGCTCAATGCTGTCACCCGCCTTGGCGCCGGTTAGCATGATTGATAAATAAGGGTTTTTAGACACCGCAGGACCCCAGTTGGCTGTCGCTGCCGTCGCACCATTGTGCTTGATGACAACTTCCTGGATGAAATGCGCCGGGATCTTCTCGCCGGTTTTCTTGTTTTTACGTAACCCGGTTTCCATCGGGTGCGTGATGAGCGCCTTTACCGTAGTGGTATCACCTTTGGCCTTGGCGCGGATTCGAATTGATTTTGCCATGTTCGTTTCTCCTCTTAACCGCCACAGCCACCGATGGTGACTTTCACGTTTTTGCGCGCACTGTAGCGCTTACCACCCGCTTCAACTACCGCGATCACGTCAGAGGTCTTACCCATCTTGATCCGTGTTGAAACGAAACCTTGTGCACTCTTGCCCAGATCGAAACTGGCGGCCAGCGGCGAGCCGTTCTTCTCGGCAATGATCGCGATCTTGCTGGTGCCACCAATGCTGGTGTTCACTGACACCGGAACTACCGCGCCATTTTCCGCAATGTCCGGGGCCTTGATCTTGATGTCGCCTGAGGCGGTGCTTTCCGCGTTACCGAACAGGCCACTCATCGCATCCTGGACGCTCTTGGCATTGAATGCCGCTTCGGGCCAGGCAGCCAGTACGCTGCGTGGGCTTAACAGGCCTGCGCCAACCGCGACTGCGACTGCGCCTCCCGCCAAGCTGCCCTGTAAAAATGTTCTACGTTGCATGTGTGATCCTCCAATGAAGTTCATATTTTCACTATCTACTATGGCAAGATACAGGCCAAGATAATGCACAATAAAAACAGTAGGTTAGCTATGTCGCGGCGACACCAATCGTGCAAAATGCACGATTTGTATTGCAATTTAGTCAATTACTCATGGTAAGCAACTGCAGCTTCCCTCCATATTCAATAAGCCCGCCCGTATTATTTTGTATCACAGCGGTAGGTCGCCCCTTTTACAACATAATCTCCTTTTTTATACTTGCCATTGTCTTCCAGCTCGGTAAATTTTTCTTCCTTGAAGACCAGAACGTTGACCTCATCGGCGTCAGTATAACGTTGGCTTAATGTACCAAGACAACGGCGAGCCGGGTACCAGTCGAAATTGTGGCATTCGAATGGTTCCAGCGCTTTACAATTTTTTACTGAGCCACACTGCCTGGCATATTCATTACTAAGATATTTAACCTTTTGTAGACGAGAAGGGTGTGATGACTGGAAACGTGCACCTAATTCTTTAAATTTCCCCGAACAACGATAAACCTGGGCATAAGCATATAATTTGCCTCTCTGGCCTACGTATTTCTGAAATGACTGAACAACAACGGTATCGCCCCCCAGCTTGACCGCATCCGTTTGTAAATATTTTGTGCATTGTTCTTTAGAATCAGCACCACATAACAGGTTACGCACATATTTACATTTTGCTTCAGCCTCACACCAGTCGCTCGCGCCGGGTGACACTACCTTAACCTGGTAAGCTGACAGGATAATTTCGTTTTTCAGCGCAAGCCTATCTGCCTTCTGCTCCGACGTTGCGCAACCCAGAACCAGGAATGCAACTAAAAGAAAAATCATTTTTTTCATATAGACTCCCTCCAGAAATTATTTTTAATTCATTGCCTGCACTACATCCTGTTAATTTGTAATTGTAACAAAAACAGACCAAGCATTCACATGCAAGCCTTAGATCGTTCAAAGCAGAAGCTTACTTACAGTAATATTTTCGCTAACAAATGCCTGTTCAAAAACTTATTTGTAGCAACTGATAGATAACGAAAAAAAAGCTGCATATCGCGCCAAGTAGAGGTACCCATGCTGGAATGGAAAAACCAGAATGCGGCTCTCTGCGTAACTTCACTCTCCATAACGCCAGATTAATCAGCGTAAAGATTGTCAGAGTTATAAAACTGGTCAGCTTAGCCAGGCTCAGTAAGGGTAACCAAAGCGCGAAAACCAGGATTAACACGCTGACTGTCAGAACTGATTGTATGGGAGTCCGGGTTCGCCTGTTTACCCTGGAAAATACTTTGGGCAACCACCCCATATTACTCATACCATATAATATTCGAGAACCCATTACTACCTGGATTAGGGCACCATTAAATATGGAGACAATACTTATCAATGAAATATAATATGGCTTCTCACCAGTTTTTAATTCATATAACCATGCTAATGGGCTGTCACTTTTGGCCAATTGCTCGACGTTTCCTGAAAGCACACTCACAAGTGCAACAAGAATATAGAAAACTGTCGTAACGATAAGCGCAATAAGAATGCCTATGGGCAGTGTTTTTTCCGGATGTTTGACTTCCTCTGCAATATTAACCATATCCTCAAAGCCGATAAAGGCATAAAACGCAACAAATGCGCCAAGTAATACGCCGTTCCAAATCACTGCATCAGATAGTGAGAGCATCTCTGGCGCTTTATCAATTACCATGCTGAAACTGTCTCGAGCTACCCAGAGAATAATCAGCAAGCCTAAGATTTCAACGGCAGTCATAATGCTGGCAATGACGACTGATTCTCCGATACCCCAGATCACTACAGCAGCCATAACAAACACTGAAGCAGATATAATCAGCCAGCCGGGTATTGAAATAAATTCGTGCAAATAGCCAATCAATCCATTAAGTAAAGTGGCTGTAGAAGTGACCCCAATGGTAACGATCAACATACCGACTAAAATTGACAGCCTGGTAATATGAAAACCTTCCTGAATATAAATCGCTTCACCCGCACTTTTTGGATAGCGATTGGAAAGTTCTGCATATGAAAAAGCAGTGAGACCAGCAAGGACAGCGGCAACTAAGAAGGCAAGGGGAGTTTGCATACCCGCATAACCTGCGACCTTGCCAATCAATACGTAAATTCCGGCACCTAAAATTGTGCCAATCCCATAGAAACTCAATAAGGGTAGATTGACTCTGCGTCGTAGACTAACTTGTGGCCTGGTGTCCATTGCAACAATACAACTTGGAAATATATCACATTACAAGTATATACCGGTTTGTGGCATAGTTGAGATATAGCTATTGGCTAAATTTTAATGGATTACCTGGACGTCTATTTATCAGAGTGATACGAAGCTCGTAGGTACCCTTTTTTCTACGGTGCTTATAGATCATAACCTGACCACTGGAATAACCTACATATCGGCATTTGACCTTGTTGCCGTGACTCCATTTAAAACAAAGCTGGCCATCATTGATCCACCATGAGCCATGCACGTCCCCACGATTTGGATTACGGCCATACATTGTTCCGTCCGCCGCATAATACCGACGTATCTCATAATCTTTCTTATGATGGTAACCATCAAAGGTCATGCCAGTTAAAATCTCTTTTAACTTGTCATCCTCTTTGACAAATTCATATTCAGCTGCAAATACCAGGAAGGCAAGACTACTGACAGTTAGAAACAAAGTTAGCTTTAAACTTCGTCTAATATATGACACAAGAATAGCCCTGCTGTTTAATATGGGCCAGGCCGTTGCCTGCCTGACCCGTTGCAAATGTCTTGCTTCTGATATTAACGACCGTCTGCAGCTACCATATTCTTTTTAACTTTATCTTCGACACTCATCTGATTCCAGTGAGATTGTCCTTTGCCAATTCTTGTCTGTAAACTACCTTGTTTTCTTTCCTCGTTCTTAGACCACTCTATCAGGTTCGGCTTGGCTACAGATATATTGTCACGGGTTACATCGTTGTCCATGCCCTGCTTTATAGGATAAAACTGAACATAGCCCCAGCCTACGCCGATACGGCTAAAGTAAGTTTTATCCGGTGCCGCATCTATTTTCATCATGGTCGTGCTATTGGCAAATGTGAGGAGAATGGTTTTTTCTCCGGGGTCCATCTCGTAAGCCGCTTTCATGGTAGGGCGAATATATGCAATAAGTTTTGGATCCTTACGATCGGTCACATCCCACAAAATCATATTATAAATAGCACCTG
>JASFLL010000023.1:0-9531 GCA_050118115.1 Thioalkalispiraceae bacterium | reverse complement strand
CCCATAATGCTATCAATCCTGTTTTGGTCGACCGTTTTTAATATGCCCTGCAATTCGGTGGCGCTTTTATTCAAATTGGTCAATAACGTCGAAGTCTGTTCAACCACTTTCGGTAAACTGCCAGCAAATTCTGAATTCAAAGTATTAAGTAATGGCTTTAGGCCTTTATCAGACAGCTTTCTAAATTCCCTGGAGACCTCCTCAACCAGTTCAAACATATCAGCCGCTTCCTCACCATGCAGGGAATCTCCCGCTTTTAGAAAGCTGGTACTTTTTCCCTCGGTAATTTCGATTTGCTTTTCACCCAGCAAACTTGGCGTCACAATCTGGGCAACTGAATCGACCGGGATCGGCCAGCCCGCTTTGACCTGTAACTGAAGCCGGTAACGTGTTAGTCCGTTGTTCCTGACGGGTTCAATATCTATAAGCTGACCAATCTCAAATCCTGCATAGGTCACCGGACTGCCACTCCGAATACCCGCAACATTTTTTAGCTCCACAAAATAATCATCAGCAGCCGTACCTTGACCTGTTATCTGGTAAAGAGCGAAAATCAGGACAAAGCCTGCAGCGATAACAAACAGACCGACGGCAAAGTAATTTATATTATCCTGTTTCATATTAG
Source organism: Thioalkalispiraceae bacterium (assembly GCA_050118115.1). Classification (GTDB taxonomy): domain Bacteria; phylum Pseudomonadota; class Gammaproteobacteria; order UBA6429; family Thiohalophilaceae; genus SZUA-24. The sequence continues at coordinate 8,906 of JASFLL010000023.1, read as the reverse complement.
TCATATCCTGTTAAACGCCGCAAATACTCATCGGCATCAACTGCATCATCTCTAGGCATCCTGTTCAATAAACTCTGTATTCGCTGGTTGTCGCTATTTCTAACATTCTCTACAGTATCCGTCATTAAAATCTCGCCGTGATCCAGAACCGTAATACGGTCAGCTATTTTGAAGGCACTGTCGAGTTCGTGGGTGACCACAACAATCGTCATGTTAAGCGCTGCTCGCAATTTTAAAATGAGTTCATCCAATTCCACAGCGGCAACCGGGTCCAGGCCTGCAGATGGTTCATCAAAAAACAGCAATTTCGGATCCATCACCACGGCTCTGGCAAGTGCGGCACGTTTGATCATGCCGCCGGATAGTTCTGATGGCATCAGTTTATCAAAACCGGCCAGATTAACGACCTCCAGTTTCAGCCGGGTCATGATCTGCATGGTCTGTTCATCCAGTTCTGTATGCTCTTTTAATGGCAACATGACGTTTTCACCCACTGTCATGGAACCAAATAGCGCCCCACCCTGAAAAGCCACCCCCATGTGTTTACGCAATTCAAACATTTCCTGCTCGCTCAGCTGGGTAATGTCTTTTCCCAACAGGCGAATGCTCCCTGAGGTTGGTTGATGCAGGCCAAGTAAATGCCGTAACAGGGTACTTTTACCTGAACCACTGCCACCCATGATCACCACGATCTCGCCCTGGTAGATTGTAAGAGAAACCTTATTCAGGATCCGCCGCTTGCCATAATGCGTGACAAGATCTTCTACTTCTACAACGACGTTTCTTTCTGAGTTCTCACTCATGTTATCGATTCAAAAAATAGGTAAATACCATGTCAGCAATAACTATCATGCTGATAGACATCACTACCGATCTCGTCGTGGCACGACCAACACCTTCCGAGCCACCCTGTACCTGAAAACCATTCGCCAGACCGACCAGCGCAATAATCAGGGCGAAGACAACGCTCTTGATCAGGCCCTGCATCACATCATTTACACTTAGCACATCGAAAGTGCGATCAAAATAAACATGGATGGGTAAATTTAATTCAATCCGGGTATAAACTGCACCGCCCAACAGGCCTGCCGCATCGCCCAGGATGACCAGACAGGGTAGACAAACAAGCATCGCCAGCAAAATGGGTGCAACCAGGTAACGCACGGGATTGATACCAATGACTCGCAAGGCATCAATCTCCTGTGCCTCAAGCATCGTACCCACTCTGGCTGCGATAGCTGAGCCCGAACGACCTGCCACCAGGATGCTGACAATGAGCGGTGCAAATTCTCGTGTCACGGATAATGCAATACCCAGCACGACCTGCCCCTCTGCCCCAAACGTCTTCAGGGTTTCAATTCCCTGGATAGCCAGCATAATGCCAACTGAAAAACATAGAATCGTTATGATAGGTACGGCCTGGATACCAATCAGCATCGCCTCGTTAAACAAGGCCGAAATACGAACAGGCTGTTTACGTCGCTGACCTAGGACAAGCCATTCTAGCGCTTCATATAAAAGACGGAACATATATCCCGTCTCTTCAATACTGCGCACAGCAACAAGACCTAATCTTTCAATCGACGTACGAAAAAAGGACAGACTGGGATGTTCATTCATATAATTTAGCTGTGATTAAAATCTGAAATTTGATCCCTGATTTCAAAAACCTTGTCTAATTTTGCCAGCTCCAGAACCTGACGTGCGGCATTACTGACTCCGAGCAGACCAAACTTCAGTTGCTGGCTACGTGCCAGTTGAAAACCTTCTACCAGGCTGGCAATACCTGAACTATCGATGTACTCCACCGCAGAAAGATCCACCAGTACATGATTTTTATTCTTGAGATTCTCCAGGATCAACTCCCTGGCCTGCGGTGAATAATGTAAATCGACTTCACCCGTCAAAGTGATAATAGTGAAGTCCCCATCCTGTCGCGTTGAACATTCCATGCCGAGTATCCCGCTATTTTATTTTTATCACCATTTTAATGACATTACCCACTCCGGCACCACCAGGCAGGTACTCAACACTATCCATTACTTGCTGGATAAAATGCACTCCCAACCCTCCCGGACGTATATCATCGAGTGCCCTGGGCTTGATTTTGTCACAGTCAATCGGTTCGGCAAAATCCGTCAATTGAAAAACAACCTGTCCTGGTTCCTGCCTGACTTCAAAGATTACCTCACCCGGGGATTTTTTATAAGCATGCTCGATAATATTCATGCACGCTTCATTAACACCGATGACAATCTTTTCAACCTGATTTTCATCCAAACCAGCTGTTTCGGCGCTAACTCGTACCCATCTCCTTAGATGATGCAGTTGTTCAGTTTGCGCTTGGAATTTTTTAGTTAAGAGCGTCCGTGTCATCTTGTTGATATATTCAAGGCTCTAAAAGGAGCAAGGTTAAGTCATCATGTAATGCTGTTCCAGTAACCAGATTCTTAACCATAGCAGACAGACGCTTGGCAGCAACAATATTGCGGTGTTGTTCAATCAGAGTAATTAGTCCCTTTTCACCGAGCATCGTACCATCTTCTTTTTTTAATTCAGTGACTCCATCACTATATAAATAGAGAGCCGCATTTTGCAAGGATACCGGCGCGTCTGCCTGGTATGCTATATCCGGCATTATGCCGATCGGCATTTCATCGGCGGGTAATCTCTGTATACCATTGCTTTTCCCATCAATAATAACCGGTAGAGAACCGGCATTGACAATTTGCACAGTTTGATCAACGGGATCATACAGACCGATCACCATCGAGACAAAAATACCACGTATAGAGGTCTCACAAATTTCACCGTTTATGATTCGGATCAATTTTTCAGGGTCCAGCATATGCTTTGCCAGACAATGGAAAAGACTGACTGTTTTTGCCATGGTGATCCCGGCATTAACACCTTTACCGGCAACATCCCCAAGGGTAAACCATATCTTGCCACTACTATGCTGAAAGTAATCGAAGAAGTCTCCTGAGACGTTGCGTGCTGGCAGATTAAAACCATGGACAGGAAATCCCTGAATTTCGTTGGCGGGCATCAATTTGCGTTGAACTTCCTGGGCCACTGCAATTTCACGATCCAGTTCTGCTGATAAGCGGTCACGTTCAGCGATGGCCTTTTCGAGTTTCCAGGTCAATTCCTGATAACTGACATTCTCTCGAGCCAATGCAGTATTTGCCTGGCGTAACAGTTGATCAAAATCCAGTTGTTGCTGGATTCTCAGCCCCATCGCCGAGGCCGCCTGTTCCACTTTTGCAGGCAGTTTGATCAACATAGCCTGTAGCTGCTCTTCACTGATAGAGAACAACTGATTAACAATATCGCGGGATTGCTGTAATGACCTGTTAAATTCGTTGGTGTTGAATACAGTATCAATCCAGTCAGCACAGTAGAGTATTTTCGCCAGGACGGTCTCCGCCTCCTCAAGCTGGTGATGATTGGACAGGGCATCAACCAGGTCATGAGGTAAACACCAGTCACCGGCCAGCATGACCATTAACTCATTGTGCGTGGCACCGAATAATTCCTTTTCCTGCTGGTAGCGCTGTTCTGGATTGAGCTTGCGTAAATCAGCATATTGTAAAGATGCGGTCGGATTCAGATAAAAAAGTACCAACAGACCAAAATCCTGCATCATCGCGGCACTGAAGGCATCATCCTTATCAGTACCACAGGACTCAGCGATCAAACTGGATACGACAGCGCGCCGTAAACTGTCTTCCCAGAACAGGGTGATATTGAAGTTTTCACTTACAAATTTTTGTGCCGCCTCCCGAACCATCAAACATAAAATAATATTGCGCAGACTCCTCGAACCTAACAGGGTTACCGCATGTCGTACCGAAGTGACTTCCTTGCCGATTCCAAAAATCGGGGTATTAACAATACGCAGGATTTCCGCAGTCAATACCGGATCGGTTTCAGCAAAACCGGCCAGTACCCGGTTATCAACATTATCCTTAGAACAGGCCCGTAACATCTCCAGGGCCGCTTGCGGTGGAGCGGGTAAATCGGATGGCTTGATCTGGTGAATTTTATCGGTGGCAGGCATACCCCTTTTTCGGCTATTAACAAACCTCTCTTTAGCAGGAATAGTGTAATTAACTCGCAGTTTGCATAATTGCTAGAAACCACGCATAAACTATAGTAGTTAAGTCATTCTATAAAACACTGACGGGATGGATAAGGATTAGCCATTGTGAGTAAAGACATCAAGCGTGGCCTGGTTTTGATGGGAGGTGGGGCCCGCGCCGCTTACCAGATTGGCGTGCTCAAGGCCGTTGCTGAATTACATCCGCGCGGCCATGCTTCTCCTTTCAAGATAGTATGCGGTACTTCAGCAGGTGCGATTAATGCCGTCTCGCTGGCAACCATGGCAGACAACTACCACTATGCGGTTGCGCAAATGTTGAGGGTCTGGGGAAATTTCCGGGTATCCCAGGTATTTCAGAGCGACGTCAAAAGTATCAGCAAAAACGCCCTGCGCTGGCTAGTGGCGCTGACCATCGGCGGACTGGGGAAACAGAACCCACTCTCCTTACTGGATCGCAAACCATTAAGGGAATTACTGCTTCGACGTCTCGATTTTTCGCGTATTCAGCAGGTTGTAGATGAAAGTTATTTACATGCGATCAGTATCACGGCCTCTGGGTATAGTTCGGGCCAGTCGGTAACTTTCTTTCAGGGCAGTGAAGAGATCATCCCATGGTCACGTGTTCGCCGCTTTGGCAGCCGCAGTAAAATTACCATTGATCACCTGATGGCCTCTTCAGCCATTCCTGTCCTGTTTGAAGCCATAAAACTGCATCGTGAATATTTTGGTGATGGTTCGATGCGACAAATGGCGCCTTTAAGTTCTGCCCTGCACCTGGGATCTGATCGGATACTGGTCATCGGTAACCAGCGTGAAGATGAAAAGCATCGTGAGCGGGTAAGTAAAGCTGAGTATCCGAGCTTTGCCCAGATTGCTGGGCATATCCTGGACAGTATTTTTCTGGATAGCCTCGAGGCTGATCTGGAGCGACTTGAACGCATCAACAAGACCATCGACGTCATACCTGGGCGTCACCTTAAGAAAAGTGAAGTCCCTCTTCGGCGGGTAGACGCCTTCGTCATCTCACCGAGTGTCGACATCAGTGAGCTCGCACAGGACTATCTGCATGAATTACCACGAACGATTCGCTATCTGTTACGTGGCGTGGGTGCCTATCGCAAACAGGGATCAGGACTGGCCAGTTACATGCTGTTTGAAAAAGGCTATTGCCGTGAATTGATCCGCCTTGGTTATCAGGATGCCATGCAGGAACGATCCATGCTCGAACAATTTCTGGCCGATTAAAAGGCTCCCGACTACACTGAAGGATGTCCATACTCCAACTATGGTAAAGGCCTGTTCTACTGACTTTTTACTGCCATAGAAATGGAACAATCATAGCGCCTGTGTCACAATAGCCGCCACTGTAGCTTTGCTTAAGCTATTGAACTGCAAAGTGATTGAGTAATAATAACAAGCGGGGGTCGACTTGCGTATTGCTTTAGTTGATGATGATATCCACCTTGCCCAGGCAATGAAGCTTTGGATGGAGGAGCAGGGTTATGATGTTGTTCACTTCCAGAACGGGCGGGATTTCACCAATGCTCTACGCAAAGAGAGTTTTGATTTGTATGTCCTCGACTGGGTCATGCCCGATTTTGATGGCGAACAGGTACTTAGCTGGTTAAGTGAACAGGCTGAACATGACACTCCCGTTATCTTTGTCACCCAAAGAGACAGCGAAGAAGATATTGCCAAGATTCTGAACCAGGGTGCCGACGACTACATCACCAAACCCGTACGACAAAAAGAACTACTTGCCCGTATCGCTGCGGTAACCCGACGCAGCCAACAGATCGGTGCGCAAAAGGAAACCATCGAAACACCACCCTACCGAATCAACCTGAGTTCACACACGCTTTACAAGGATGACAAACCGGTCAAACTGACCCAGAAAGAATTTGAACTGGTAGCGTTTATGTTTAAAAACATTGGCAGGCTGTTATCCAGGGGTCATATTCTTTCTTCGGTGTGGGGTCATGGTTCTGAATTTACAACACGCACCGTTGATACACACATTAGCAGAATCCGAAAAAAACTCGAACTGGTTCCAGAACATGGCTGGAAACTCAGCGCCATCTATCATCAAGGCTATCGACTGGAACAGGTTGATAAAGAAGATCAATCGTAAATTCATTTTGTCATAACTATTAGACAAATCAAAAAGCTGTATTTAAGGAGGATCTCATGATTGGGAAGAAGAATATTGTATTTGGATTTTTATATCTTGTTGCAACCGCCGCACTTGGCCCATATATGATTGTTAACACTTCGAAAGATATTGAAAATGCTTATCAGGAAAAACAGGCTCCGGTTGGGCGCCTGCAGTCTCTGAAAACTAATAATTTTGAAGAAGAGCTGGAACCACTTTCGGCCGATGCCATTGCCAAGGCCAACACTGCGGGGATTCTGGCACTTAACAACATCCTTAACCTTGAAAATCCGCAGAGCTTCATGCGGAGCGTGCATGCCCATGGCAACCTTGAATCGGTGTTAAATATTCTGGCTGGCCTGGCACTTTGTTTTATCGGGGTCGCTAAAGTCTTCAAACAAATTGTCAGCTGGTTATTCATCGCCGGCGCCATTTTGCATTCAGGAATGTTATATCTCGCGGCCTTTGGGCAGGAGTGGGCATTTACTCCCCTGATGGTCGGTCCCTGGCTGGTACTAGCCGCACTACTGACCATGGGTATTGCCGCCTTTATTGGATTTGGCAGCCAGGTTGTTAAAGACGACTAAACTCAAGTGCGTACCCTCTATCCTGCCATACAACCCTTTAACCAGTTCGAACTAGACGTCACGCCTCCACATAAACTTTATGTGGAGGAAAGTGGCAAACCTGAGGGTATCCCCGTAGTTTTTTTACACGGTGGTCCCGGCTCAGGTTGTGAATCCTATCATCGCCAGTTTTTCAATCCGGAAAAATACCGAATAATATTGTTCGATCAACGTGGCTCGGGACGATCCACACCTCACGCTGAACTGGAGAACAATACGACTCAGGACCTGGTTGCGGACATCGAAGCGATTCGCAATAAACTCGGTATCGAAAAATGGGTTGTGTTCGGTGGCTCCTGGGGCTCGACGCTAGCTCTTGTTTATGCACAGAGTCATCCTGACAGGGTATTTAACCTGATTTTGCGTGGTATCTTTCTATGCCGCCAAAAGGAGATTGACTGGTTTTATCAGGAAGGCGCCAGCCGTATCTTTCCTGACATCTGGGAGAAATACCTGGCCCCGATCCCGGAAGACGAACGGGACAACATGGTCGAGGCTTATTACCGGCGTTTAACCAGTGACGATGAGTTCACCCGCATGCAGGCAGCCAAGGCCTGGTCACTCTGGGAAGGCCGAACCGCAACTCTGGCGAGTCGTAAAAGTGTCATCGATCATTTCGGTGATGCACATACCGCTTTGAGCCTGGCCCGTATTGAATGTCATTACTTTAAACATCAGTCTTTCCTGGCTGAGAACCAGATACTCAATAATATAGATAAAATCAGTGACATCCCCGGTACGATTGTACAGGGTCGTTACGACATCATCTGCCCGATGGAAAGTGCCTGGCAACTGCACCAGGCCTGGAATAATTCCACGCTAAAAATCATACCGGATGCCGGACATGCCGCATCAGAACCAGGAATTGTCTCTGAGTTAGTCAGAACCTGTGATGATCTTGCCCATGAAATCGAAAGAGGGGAATAATGATTGCGTTGTTACAACGTGTACAACATGCCAATGTTACCGTAGATAACAGGACTATTGGAGAAATCAACAAAGGTATACTTTTATTTATTGGTGTTGAAAAAAATGACAACCAGGAAAAGGCAAATCGCCTTTGTGAGCGTTACCTGTCTTACCGGGTCTTCTGCGATGAACAAAATAAAATGAACTTGTCAGTTAAAGACATCGATGGTGGTGTATTGCTGGTTCCGCAATTTACACTCGCCGCAGATACCCGCAAGGGAAATCGACCCAGCTTTTCATCTGCCGCCCCCCCTGATATGGGCGAAACACTGTTTGATTATATTGTTTCGACGACAATTGAGCAGTACGCCAGGGTAGCAACCGGACAGTTCGGTGCAGATATGAAAGTCAGTCTGTTAAATGACGGGCCTGTCACTTTCTGGTTACAGGTCTAGGTTAAAGCTTGCTTTTCAAAATTAGCTAAGCCCTTTAATTATTTCACGTAATTTTTCTTTGCTTACCGGCTTGCTGAGAAAGTTATCCATCCCGGCAGACAAACAGTTATTTCTGTCTTCAGGTGTTGCATTAGCAGTCAGCGCAATTATCGGTACGTGTAGATCATCTGTTTCCTGTTGACGCCAGGTTCTGGTTGCCTCGAGACCATCCATTTCCGGCATCCGCATATCCATAAAGACCAGATCAAATTGACTGGAATTAAGAGCTTCAACGGCAGATTTGCCGTCCTCCACATGGGTGACACGATGACCGTCCTGTTTTAGGAAAGTCGTAATGACTTTTGCATTAATTGGACTATCTTCCGCCACTAAAACATTCAGGAAGCGTGAAATCGTGGTCGTTCCTAATTCTTTCTGGTTTGTCTCATCAGTCACTTCCAGACCAATACTACCTAACATTGTCATTCGTAGCCGGTCCGGCGTAATGGGTAGCGCCAGGAATTTATCAAAAATCGCTTTTTCAGATTCATCAATTGTATGTAGTTGAGATAAATGCACCAGTTTACATAGCTTGATTTCCGGGCTGACTTCCTTGAGTTGTTTGGCAAGCAGAGTACATTGTTCGCCACAGGTCAATTCACTGAGCAGTACAATTGGAT
>JASFLL010000022.1:0-9592 GCA_050118115.1 Thioalkalispiraceae bacterium | reverse complement strand
CCTTTATTGTTTGCAAGTCTGACTTCATAACAATTATTAAAGAGAACAAACTGTGTCAAATATCGATAACGCAAGAAATATATCCCTGACCACCATGGCGCAACTTATTTTCTGGAGCCGCTGGCTACAGGCCCCGCTCTATCTTGGTCTGATCGTGGCCCAGGGTGTCTATGTTTACCACTTCATGGTGGAGTTATCTCACCTGGTAGGCGGTGCCCGCGATATAAAGGAAACCGAGATCATGCTGATCGTACTCGGCCTGATCGATGTCGTTATGATTGCCAATCTATTAATCATGGTAATCATCGGCGGCTATGAAACGTTTGTTTCCAGATTAAAGTTAAAGGAGCATCCGGATCAGCCGGAATGGTTATCGCACGTCAATGCGGCCACCATGAAAATCAAACTTTCCATGGCGCTAATCGGTATCTCCTCGATTCACTTATTGAAGACGTTTATTGGGGTGAGTAATGTAGAGATTCCACCCAATGTGTCTGCGGCAGTCGCCGAACAAATGGTGTTAGGGGGGCAGGTTGAAGTGAAGTGGCAGGTTGTAATCCATGTCACATTCCTGTTGTCCGCTATTGCCATGGCCTTTACCGATCGCATTATGACCAGGACAATTATTGACGCGCATGGAACTGCTGAAAAAGACCACTGAAATCCACGCCTGTAAATAAAAAGCGCCAACAGGCGCTTTTTTTAATACGAAGTTATTTTCCTGGTTATCGATAAGGACTACTCGCTTTTTGATGGCGAATGTCCTGTTCCAGTAATCTTAATTGATGGTTCAGATCATCAAGCCGATGTAGCTCCCTGTCTCTTTGCAGGCGCGCCTGATGTAATTCATGACGTAGTTGTTGTCGCGATTTGCCATGGGCTGGCGAGCCGGCCTGCCGGTTACGATGCGCCTGATTCTTCAATTCAGGTAACTCATGGCGGTAGTGGAACCTGGCAAGATCCTTTCTCTGTGGAGGACCAGGTAGATGTTTCAGGATCCTTTGTTGGGTTGCCAATACGCCGGTATATTCCGTCAATTCAATCAGGCTGTTAATTTTTTGCACAGGTTTTGGTCCGCGAGCCTGCCGGATGAGCTGGGTTTTGATATCGCTGATCTTGTGGTCTAGGTCGCGAATTTTATGCCGTAACTGCTGCGTATTTACGTTTCTTGTATACTGTCTATATTCCCGTAGCCAATCCAGTTGGGCCTGGTATTCGCCCCTTTTGGTGGCCAGTTTGATCATGGTATAAACTCGTCTTTTACTGTGACTCAGATGTAATGAGGATATGGTGTTGGCAATTTTTCCACCTAATCGAACTACGAGCTCATTTGATTCACCAGTTATGTGATGTTTGATGTCCTGGCGGTGATTACTATGTTGCATCTGCTGTTGTAACAGATCGATTTGTTGATCCAGGCGGGTGATGCTTGTATTGCTTTTTCTTATTTCTGTACTGATCCGATTGGCATCGTTTTGCATTCTGTAAATGTCGTGTCCATAACGATAAGCAGCGAGAAATGCGCCTTCCATATGAGACGGGCAGACATTGCCATAGCCGCGACCGTTCAATCCCACGTAATAACCGTTTCTTGGTTTACAGTAGACCTGTTCAAGACCACGCTGATGTCCTTGCTGGTAGGCAGAAAAATTGGCCTGGATTTTATATTCGGCACAGGCCGCATTGTGTTTGTTAAAACGACTTTCAGGATAACCCTTGCTGCCATCTTGATAACCAATGCCCATCCAGTCACCCTGTTTACACTCTTCCTGACTTAAGCTGGCACAGCCCTGGAAAAGAATAGCGAACAGCAGTGAGTAGAGTATGTATTTGTGATTCACTCTGTAGTCTCCCTGATTAATTGTAATTGTATGATTCTATTCACGACTGAATTAATTGCAGCTGAACAGGCTGTTCCTGTCTTAATCGGCTGTAACCGTAAGAAGATTAAATAAAGGGTGGGAAAATTAATCGGCTTATGTAAATAAGATAATTTATAAGGTAGTATTTATACATTATGAATGTCACTTTTCGACAGTTGAAAGTCTTTGAGGCCGTGGCCCGTCACCTGAGCTTTACTCAGGCTGCTCAGGAGTTACATCTGACCCAGCCTGCAGTGTCTATGCAAATCAAACAGTTAGAGGAGGCAGCAGGCCTTCCGCTGTTTGAACAGTTGGGCAAGAAAGTCTATCTGACGGAAGCGGGCAGCGAGATGTATCACTATTGTCGAAATATTGCGTCACAGCTCAGTGAGGTGGAAGAGGTATTAGAGCAACTCAAGGGGGTTCGCCGGGGGCACCTGGATATTTCGGTTGCCTCGACCGCCAACTATTTTGCAACCCGTCTGCTTGCCGCATTTGTGCATGAGTTTCCAGATGTCACCTTTAGTCTGGATGTAAACAACCGCGCGGCATTGTTGCGGCAGCTTGAGCAGAATGAAACTGACCTGGTGATTATGGGACGTCCACCCGTCGAGATGAAGCTGGATACGGATGTGTTTATGGAGAATCCACTGGTGGTGATTGCTCCACCCAATCATCCCCTGGCAGGCAGACACGAATTGCAGCTATCCGATCTGGAAAATGAGTCCTTTGTGGTCAGAGAGCCGGGATCGGGTACCCGGATAGCCATGCAACGATTTTTTACGGAGCGCGGTATTGAATTGAAAACGGGTATGGAAATGACCAGTAACGAGGCCATCAAACAGGCTGTAGAAGCGGGGCTTGGACTGGGGATCGTATCAATCCATACCCTGACACTGGAGCTGGAAACCAGGCGGCTGGTAGTGCTGGATGTCCTGGAATTTCCGATCCTGCGCCACTGGTACCTGGTTCACCGGCATGGTAAACGTCTGTCGCCGGTGGCAGAGGCTTTTCGTCAGTATGTACTGCAAAATGCCGATAAAATCCTTGCTAGTATATAATAGTATCGAACCCTGAAAATAAGGAACTGATAACCTGAAATCAGGTCTACTTGTGGTGTAACGGGAAAAATCCTATATAATTTAACAATGATGAAAGTGAAACAACAATCCAGGTTGATTGCCGGACTACTGGCGCTGGCAGTTTTTGTTACGCAATCATCCGTTGTTTTTGCCGCGCTCGGACAGCATGATCTTAGCAAGCGCATGGGCCATCATTGCATGATGAATGAGATAGCCCCTAAAGGTACAGCAATGAAACATACACAATCCGGACAACTCCCGGATTGTTGTAAAACCAGTAAATGTGCTGAGAACTTTTGCGTTCCCTATGCTAATTATTTAACCTCTGCATTATTCAATTCAATAACTCTGCTTCACAGCAGTATTTATGCCCATACCATGCTGGACACTTCTGACCAGTTGCCAGCGGGCATAGAAGCAACTCCCCACTACCGACCTCCCCGAGATATCGTCTAGATATTTTAAGTCACCCGGATTGCTCATCAAGGCAACATGTATTTGTTGTGTGAGTGTTTAATCCAGTTATCACTTTATTCTGTTTGGGAGGAAGTATGCGTACTTTCTACGCCAGGTTTGTCTGGGTGGTCATGTTATCTGCATTGAGTGCAATGCCGGTATATGCCCAAGGCAGCTTACTTGAATTATCAACTGCGGAAGAGCTTGCATTAGAGCATGATGCAGTTTTGAAAATGAGAAACGCTGTATCAAAAGCGTATTATGAACGATCAGTTTCTGCAGAAACACTGCCAGATCCGAAAGTGAGTTTGGGGCTGGTGAATTATCCAACTGATACCTTTGCTCGAGACCAGGAACCTATGACGCAAACGCGTATTGCAATACAACAAATGTTTCCGCGCGGTGATACACTTGCCTTAAAATCACAACTCATCCTGCAAAGTAGTGAAATTAACAGAGCTGCAGCCCTCAACCAGGAAAGAATGGTAAGAAGACAGGTTCGTTCTGTTTTCCTTGAACTGTTTTACTGGCAGCAGGCAGAATCAGTCGTTCTGAAAAACCAGGAACTGTTTAGAAAACTCGTCAAGATTACTGAATCACAGTATGCATCGGGGATTCAGCGTCAACAGGATGTAATTCGCGCTGAACTTGAACTGGATATGCTTGATGACAGGCTGGATATGGTCAGGACCAGGCAGGAGCAAGCAAAGGCCAAGCTGGTAAAGCTGATAGGTGATGCTGAAAACAATCAACTAATCTCGACAACCCTACCAGAACTGCCGGATGTGAATTTTATGGCAGATCCCATCCAGCAAGTGGAAGGGCATCCACGCGTGAAAATGGAAGACGGCAAGGTTGTCAGGAGTCAGTATGGCATCAAGCTGGCAAAGCAATCCTATAAACCGGAATGGATGTTTGAAGTAGCATATGGGATGCGTGACGGGGCTAACCCGGATGGTTCCCAGCGGCCTGATTTTGCTTCGGTTATGGTTAGTTTTGATATCCCTCTATTTACAAACCATAAGCAGGATCGCCAGGTCGCTGCCAGTCAACAACGTTATCAGGCTGCGACGGATGCGCGTAAAGAGACTATTCGTCAATTACTTAGTGAGTTTCAACAGGAACGAGCTAGCTGGCTTCGATTAAAAACACGACTCCAGCGTTATCACGCCATTATCGTCCCACAGTCAAAACAAAATGCCAGGGCTGCTTTGCTGGCATATCAAAGTCGGCGTGGAGATTTTACTACCTTAATGCGCGCAAGAGTGACCGAACTGGAAACAGAGCTCAAGGAATCGCGCTTGCAGACTGATTTATTAAAAGCACAGGCCAGGCTTTTGTACCTGCTAGGAGAAAGTTAATGAAAAATCTTATTTATTCCACATTAATTACTGTTCTGCTTGTTACTGGCTGTTCCAATCAGGACCAGGCTGAACAGGCGAATAAAGTTAATGCGGGGGCTGCAAATGAGACAGCACTGGAGCACGCTAAAAAGCATCTGGACCCAACCTATGTATGTCCAATGCATCCTAATATTATCCGAAACGAGCCAGGAAATTGCCCGATCTGCGGAATGGATCTTGTTTTAAAAGAGCAGGAACAAGAGAAAACGGCGGCAGAAAAGAAGTTGCTTTACTATAGACATCCACACAATCCACAGGTTACATCAGATAAACCCATGAAAGATGAAATGGGCATGGATTACATACCTGTCTACGATGACGGTGGTGGCTTATCAGTAAAAATTTCACCCGCAGTTGAAAATAATATGGGTATCAGAACAGCAGTGGCCGAATCCAGTAAATTATGGCGCCGTGTCGAAACGGTTGGTTATGTAGGGTTCGATGAAAACCTGATCGCGCATATACATTTGCGAACCAAAGGCTGGATTGAAAAGTTACTGGTCAAGTCGGAAGGTGAACGTGTTAGTAAAGGACAGCTTTTATTTGAGGTTTATGCGCCCGAGCTGGTTAATGCCCAGGAAGAGTATTTGCAGGCATTGGGTTCCGGCAGTCAACGTTTGATACCAGCTTCAAAAGATCGGTTGCTGGCATTAGGTATTTCCGAGCAGCAGATCACCAGGTTAAGAAAAAAACGCAGGGTGGAACAGTATGTTCAGGTTTATGCTCCCCAGGACGGTATCATCAACGATTTGAATGTACGCGAAGGCATGTTTGTCATGCCATCAAGAGAAGTGATGAGCCTTGCCGATTTATCATCAATCTGGATCCTGGCTGAGGTCTTTGAAAAGCAGGCGGACTGGATCAAAGAAGGTCAACCAGCAGATGTCAAACTTTCCTATTTACCTGGGCGAACCTGGGAAGGCAAGGTTGAATATATCTATCCAAGCCTGAACCCTAAGACACGTACGCTGAAAGTCCGATTACGTTTTGATAATGCGGATGAATCTTTGAAACCTGACATGTTCGCCAGTGTAACTATCTATGCCGGACCTAAATCAAATGTGATCGCCATACCCCGCGAGGCATTGATCAGAACAGGTACTGATGAACGTGTCATCCTTTCCAGGGGTGAGGGTCGTTTTCAACCACGAAAAGTAATTGCAGGCATCGAGACCGGTGACTGGGTCGAGATTGTCCGGGGACTTGATGAGGGAGACGTGGTAGTGACCTCCGGGCAATTCCTGCTTGATTCTGAAGCCAGCCTCAAGGCCAGTTTGCAACGTATGCAGTCGGGTTCTGATGATCCGACACAAAGTAAGCTGGAACCAGAATCTAGTGCAATTACAGGCAGCGGCGTGTTGCATGAAGTGCTGGCAGATGAAAGCAAAGTCAATATGACCCATGAGCCGATCCCGGCATTGAAATGGCCTGGCATGACTATGGATTTCAAGGTCAGGCCCGAAGTGAAACTGGAGGAGTTTAAACCAGATGACAAAGTAATATTTGAACTGGAACAGGGACAGGATGGTTATGAGATCAAGTCCATGCATAAGCATGATGGCATGGGAGGTATGTAAGCATGGTCGGCAGAATAATTGAATGGTCTCTACAGAATCGTTTTCTGGTTTTATTACTCACAGTAATTTTGATTGGCTGGGGCTTATATGCCGTTAAGAATACCTCTTTAGATGCAATTCCTGATCTTTCAGATGTACAGGTAATCATAAAGACCACATACCCTGGCCAGGCACCACGTGTTGTCGAAGACCAGGTGACCTATCCACTGACTACCGCCATGTTGTCAGTACCAGGGGCGGTCACAGTGCGTGGCTATTCATTTTTTAATGACTCCTATGTCTATGTCATTTTTGAGGATGGGACCGATCCCTACTGGGCGCGTTCGCGCGTACTTGAATATTTAAGCCAGGTTGCTGGTCGTCTGCCCGCGGAAGCACGCCCGGCCCTGGGGCCGGACGCGACGGGTGTTGGCTGGATATATGAATATGCTCTGGTCGATAAATCAGGTAAGCATGATTTATCACAATTGCGTAGTTTGCAGGACTGGTTTTTGAAATACGAACTGCAGACGGTTGCAGGTGTGTCAGAAGTCGCTACCGTTGGAGGTATGGTCAAGCAATACCAGGTGGTGCTCGACCCGGACCGTCTACGAGCCTATGGTATTCCGTTACAAAAAATTCGCATGGCCATCCAGGGTGCAAACCAGGAAGTCGGTGGCTCAGTTATCGAAATGGCGGAAGCCGAATACATGGTACGTGCTACCGGTTATATAAATGATCTGGAAGACCTGCGGCAAATTCCTTTAGGGGTCAACCAGCAGGGAACACCGATTTTATTGAAAGATGTTGCTGAAGTACGTCTTGGTCCGCAGATGCGTCGTGGCATTGCAGAACTGGATGGTGAAGGGGAAGTGGCTGGTGGTATTGTTGTTATGCGCTATGGTGAAAATGCACTTACAACAATAGCAAAAGTTAAAGAAAAACTTGCGGAACTTAAAAATGGATTGCCAAAAGGCGTTGAGATTGTTGAGACTTATGACCGTTCAAACCTGATCAAGCGAGCAGTCAATAACCTGAATCAGAAACTACTTGAGGAATTTATCGTCGTGGCACTAGTTTGTGCGGTTTTTCTCTTTCACATGCGTTCTGCGTTGGTGGTGATCGTTAGTCTTCCGATTGGCATTCTGGTGGCATTTATTGTGATGCATCATCAGGGTATTAATGCCAACATTATGTCGCTCGGAGGTATCGCCATTGCAATTGGTGCGATGGTCGATGCAGCCATTGTGATGATTGAAAACGTGCATAAGCACATCGAGAGAGAACCTTTGACCGAAGAGAATCGCTGGCGCGTGATTCGCGAAGCGACCATGGAAGTGGGGCCACCTTTATTTTTCTCTCTTTTAATAATAACTCTCAGTTTCCTGCCGGTGTTTACCCTGGAAGCGCAGGAGGGAAGACTCTTCAGCCCACTTGCCTTTACCAAGACTTACGCAATGGCGGCAGCAGCTGGTTTATCGATAACTTTAGTACCGGTTTTAATGGGTTATTTTATCCGGGGCAAGATCAAGTCTGAGCACGAAAACCCGGTGAATCGATTTTTGATAAAGATTTACCGACCATTTATCAATTTCGTTCTGAAATCACCAGGCCTGGTATTAGGCATTACACTGCTCATCACGTTAACGATAATCTTTCCCTATATGAAAGTAGGCTCTGAATTTATGCCGGATCTGGATGAAGGTGATCTGATGTATATGCCAACGACTTTCCCTGGAGTTTCGGTGGGCAAAGCCCAGGAGCTATTGCAACAGACTGATAAACTAATTCGAACTGTACCCGAAGTTAAACGGGTGTTTGGTAAAGTAGGTCGAGCTGAAACGGCT
Organism: Thioalkalispiraceae bacterium; assembly: GCA_050118115.1. Classification (GTDB taxonomy): domain Bacteria; phylum Pseudomonadota; class Gammaproteobacteria; order UBA6429; family Thiohalophilaceae; genus SZUA-24. The sequence goes on along the minus strand of JASFLL010000022.1, from coordinate 1,386 downwards.
ACTGATCCCGCGCCACTTACCATGATAGAAACGACAATCCTGTTAAAGCCCCGTAGTGAGTGGCGTTATGGGATGACCCTGGAAAAACTCAAGGATGAATTAAACAGCCTGATAAAGTTTCCAGGACTGACCAATGCCTGGGTGATGCCTATTAAAACACGGATCGATATGCTAGCAACAGGAATTAAAACACCAGTCGGTATCAAGGTGGCCGGCCCTGACCTGAATGTGATCCAGAAAATAGGCGAACGTATCGAAGAGGTTGTGCAGACAATACCGGGTACCGCATCAGCCTACTCGGAACGAACCGTAGGTGGACGTTATGTCACTATCGATATCGATCGTAATCATGCCTCCCGTTTGGGCTTAAATATTGCTGATGTACAGGATGTGGTGCGTACCGCAGTTGGGGGTATGAATGTGGCGCAGAGTGTAGAGGGGCTTGAGCGTTATCCAATTAATGTTCGCTACCCACGAGATGTCAGAGACTCGGCGGATAAACTTCGCAATCTGCCTATAGTTACACCCGCGGGGGCACGTATCCCATTGGGTGAAGTGGCAAATATTCGAATCGAGCAAGGGGCAGCCATGATCAAAAGTGAAAATGCTCGCCCTAACGGCTGGACCTTTGTAGACATCAAAGGACGTGACCTGGGTTCCTATGTTGCCGAAGCCCAGCGGATAGTTAGTGAACAGGTGAAACTCCCGGCTGGATACTCGATTTCGTGGTCAGGTCAATACGAATATAAAGTTCGTGCAGAAAAACGCATGATGATAGTTGGGCCGTTGACACTGGTTATCATTATCCTGTTACTCTATCTAAATTTCAGGAATATTACTGAAGTACTGATTATTATATTCACCTTGCCCCTGGCCTTACTTGGCGGTTACTGGTTACTTTATATATTGGGTTACAACACATCGGTGGCAGTCTATGTTGGCTTTATCGCACTTGCCGGAGTGGCAGTCGAAATTGGCGTGGTCATGCTTGTCTATCTTAATCAGGCATATCGACGGCATATTGTGGAAAAAGGTCGCCTACATACTCCGTCAATTGGTGAACTCAGGGAGGCAGTTATTGAAGGTGCGTTATTGCGGGTTCGGCCTATTATGATGACTGTTGCCACAATTATTGCAGGTTTATTGCCAATCATGCTGGGTAGTGGAACCGGTTCAGAAGTGATGCGTCGCATTGCCACACCTATGATCGGCGGAATGGTCAGTGCAACTATTTTGACCCTGGTGGTGATCCCCGCAATATTCTATCTCGTTAAAAAAAGGGAACTGGGAAGAGTGTATAAATGAAATCGGGAATATTCATTCTCACGGGTATATTCGGGTTACTGTTGGGCGCGTGCGATAGAAACGATAACAGTAACAGCTCAA
>JASFLL010000021.1:0-9657 GCA_050118115.1 Thioalkalispiraceae bacterium | reverse complement strand
AGAGAATACCTTGACCAGTGAACTTCTAAATAGCCAGTATCGTCAATCACCCGAACAACTACAGGCAAAATGGCTGGCCTGGCAGAGTCAATCACATAACCGGGAATTTGAGCGTGACAAAACAGAAATAAAAAGTTTCCTGCAAAAGCTCGATACAGGTTTACTGGCAAAGTATAAACAGGCCTTACAGGATCGTTTCAAAATCGAAATCCCGAATCTGAGTTTTTCCGGTTTTGTAAAATGGCGTGAACAGGTTGATATCAGTAAATACGAGCCATTTTTTGCAAAATATATCCACATTAAATTTCTCAATCATGGTTTCCCATGGAATCCAATTCAAAGTAACCACACGGCGACATTTCTTGATTGTATTTTTGGTCTGATCCTGTCACATCATATTATCACCGCATATCACCGTGCCAATATTATTGTTGATGAGGATATGCTGAAAAAAATCACCTACACAATAGAGAAAATTAATGCTGATAACTTTGATAATTTTCGCCTAATCAGTACCAAGCCGGAATTACTGGATATCAGCAAATATAATTTATTCTTCACATTACTGGTTTAAAATGCGGCCTTTTTAAGATACATTTCGTGCTTTAAAAATTTCAGGAACGTTTGTTATGAGTAATGCATTTGTTGCAATATTGATGGGGTCTGACTCCGATCTTCCGGTAATGGAGTCGACTATAGATGTCTTAAAAAAGCTGGGTGTAGATTTTGAGGTCAATGTTCTTTCTGCGCATCGTACCCCTGAAGATACCAAAAACTACATCGTCGATGCAGAATCCCGTGGTTGCAAGGTGTTTATTGCAGCTGCCGGTCTTGCTGCACACCTGGCGGGAAATGTTGCTGCTCATACCCTCATGCCTGTGATTGGTGTGCCGATGGATGGTGGTCCCCTGCAAGGCATGGACGCGCTGCTTTCAACAGTACAAATGCCCGGCGGTGTGCCTGTTGCAACCGTCGCGATTGGTAAAGCAGGTGCCAAGAATGCCGGTTACCTGGCTGCGCAGATACTTTCGGTGGCGGATGATGCACTTGGCAAGGCACTAATCGATGAGCGTCAGAAAAATGCCCAGGCAATCCGCGAGAAAAACGCCGAAGTTAATGCCAAGTACCAGAATCAGCGTTGAGCAAACAAGTCCCCATGAAACGCTCAGGGACAGAACCGGCAAATATTGTTACGGTTGAGCAGGCTGTCGCTGCACTTAATCATAGCGATGTAATTGCCTACCCTACCGAAGCGGTGTTTGGTCTCGGCTGTGATCCTGATGACGAACAGGCGATCCGGCATTTACTGGAACTCAAGGATCGATCTCAAGCCAAAGGGCTAATTATCATTGCTTCGGATATTTCGCAATTAGCCGGCTACATCAATGAAAATTTGATTAGTGATGATATGTGGGCGCGCGCCAAAGATACATGGCCTGGCCCTGTTACCTGGTTAATGCCGGCGAATGCATCTGTGTCTCCCTTGTTAACCGGCGAGCATGATACTATAGCTGTCAGAGTGACAGCACACCCCATCGCCAGTCGTTTGTGCCGCCAGTTTGCAAAACCTGTTGTCTCTACCAGTGCTAATATCGCCGGGCAACCACCAGCACGGTCTGCAGAAGAAGTACAGCAGCAGTTTCGTGATCGAATAAAATGTATCGTTGCCGGTGAAGTTGATGCCAGTATCTCACCAACGGAGATACGTGATTTGTTAACAAATACCGTAATACGGAAAAGTTCATGAGTATTAGTATTGATGAAGTAAAAAAATATTTACTGGGTCTCCAGGATGCGATCGTCTCTGAACTAACAGAGGAAGATGGTAGTGAAGGTTTTCTTGAAGATACCTGGCAACGCGAAGGCGGTGGAGGCGGCCGTTCCCGTGTCATGGAAGAAGGCGAAGTCTTTGAAAAGGCGGGAATCAATTTTTCACATGTGTTTGGTGACGGCCTACCGGCTTCAGCAACTGCACATCGCCCTGAACTGGCGGGGCGGTCTTTCCAGGCGATGGGCGTTTCATTGGTTATCCATCCACGTAACCCCTATGTACCTACATCGCATGCCAACGTGCGATTTTTTATCGCTGAAAAAGAAGGTGCTGAGCCTGTCTGGTGGTTCGGGGGCGGCTTTGATATGACACCTTATTACGGTTTCGATGAAGATTGTATACATTGGCACTCGACAGCCAGGCAGGCTTGTGAGCCGTTTGGCGATGCGGTCTATCCCAGGTATAAAAAATGGTGTGATGACTATTTTTTTTTGAAACATCGTAATGAGCCGCGTGGCATCGGCGGTTTGTTTTTTGATGATCTGAATGAATGGGGTTTCGATAAAAGTTTTGCCTTTATGCAAAGTGTCGGTGATCACTACATAAAAGCCTATCGACCCATTGTCGCCAGACGAAAAGATACTGAGTATGGCGAACGCGAACGTGATTTTCAGTTATATCGTCGGGGCCGCTATGTAGAATTTAATCTGGTTTATGATCGTGGCACGTTATTCGGTTTGCAAACCGGTGGACGAACCGAATCAATCCTGATGTCGCTGCCATCGTTGGTCAAGTGGCGCTATAACTGGCAACCTGAGCCAGGCACAAAAGAAGCGGAGCTTTATGATGTTTACCTTAAGCCGAAGGACTGGGTCTGATAAGACTAATATTCAGACTGTTCCCGTATTGGCTCGATAATAATCTCCACTCTGCGATTTAAGGTACGACCCTGGCTGGTTGAATTGTCTGCGCGAGGCTGGTCTTCACCCATTCCATAGACTGCAAGTCGTTGAGGGATGACACCCTGCTGCACAAGGTAGTCCTGAACACTTTTGGCCCTTCTTTCGGACAGGCTCTGATTATAAGCTCGCGAGCCAGTATTGTCGGTATGTCCCACCAGGCTGATGTGCGTCTTGCCGTACTTTTTCACGATCTGGGAAATCTTGTCCAGCGAGGGTGCGAAGCCGGATTTTATCCTGGTCGAGTCGATGTCAAACGCAGTTTGTGCCGTCATGGTTACCATCAGGACATCATTGGGGAGTCGGTCGACGCTAATGTCTCCACTACGAATCTGGTCTGCAAGCTGTTTTTCAAAGTCCTGCTGTTGCTTATCCATATAAGTACCAATGGCACCACCGGCGATTCCGCCCACCAGGCCATACAGGATGGCTTTTTTCTTCTTGTTCTTGGTAGTTAATCCGGCCAGGACACCGATACCAGCACCAATCATCGCGCCTTTTTCTGCTTCGGTTAATGGACGTCGATTACCGTATTCATCTGTAGTACAGCCGGCCAGACCGAAACAGATTAGTAGTGGAATGATAATGGACTTTTTGTAGGAGATTAAAAACATACAAACCTCGTGTTTGAATTGTTAAGAAGACCCGTTTAGTGACCAGTTGTTAGATACAAACAGGTTTGAGTTGTTCCATCCCGATCAGGTAAAAATAACATTAGTCTATCCAGGATGGATAACAACCAGGATGTATGGTTTATTTGCTGGCGGAACGAGGTTTATGTGAACGTGGCTTGTTACGACCAGAGGTGCTGCCTTTTTTTCCACCCGGATGCGGGCGTTTTTTGCGTGGTTCGAAGATAGGTGGTTTGGGCTTTACCAGGTACTCCGTAGTAATATTCTGTACCGGGATCTTGTGCCCGATATATTCTTCGATCTCCGGCAAGGAGAAAACATATTCATCACAGGCAAAGCTGATCGCATCACCAGTAGAGCCGGCACGGGCGGTTCTGCCGATACGGTGTACATAGTCTTCGGCATCCTGTGGTAGATCAAAATTGATGACATGACTGACATTAGGTATATGCAGGCCACGGGCAGCCACATCAGTGGCGACCATGATATCGATCTGGCCCTCGGTAAAAGCCTTGAGCAGGCTCATGCGTTTTTTCTGCGGGACATCACCTGACAGAACGGCTGCTGTGAGATCATTGCCTTTCAAATAGGCCATGATTTTCTCTGCCATGCGCTTGGTATTCACGAAAATCACAACCCGGTGGGGATCATGCTTTTGCAGGACGCCGAGTAGTAACGGAATTTTTTCTTCCTTGGATGGATAGAAAACGATCTCTTCAACTTTTTCGGCGGTGATCTGCTCAGGCTCGATGGAAACATGCTTGGGGTTATTCATATGTTCATAGGCCAGTTCCTGTACGCGGTGCGACAAAGTCGCCGAGAACAGCATACTGAGGCGATGCTCGGGTTTTGGCATACGCCGCAGCAGGTAACGAATATCCTTGATGAATCCCAGGTCGAACATCCGATCAGCCTCATCCAGCACCAGGACCTGAACAGCTCTCAGGTCAAAGACGTGCTGTTTGAAGTAATCGATCAGGCGGCCCGGTGTCCCGATCAGGATATCCACGCCGTCTTCAATCTGTTTGCGTTGCTGCTCATAACCGGCGCCACCGTACGCGACCGCGAGTCTAAAACCGGTGGTTTTATTCAGGTGTTCGGCATCCTTATGGATCTGGATCGCCAGTTCACGGGTCGGGGCAAGGATAAAGGCCCGGGGCTGGTTAGGTTTACGCCGCTCGTCAGCAGGGTTGCTCAGAAGATGAGCAAAGCAAGCAATTAGAAATGCTGCGGTTTTACCGGTACCGGTCTGAGCCTGTCCTGCGACATCCTGGTTTTTCAGGGTGAGCGGCAGAGTTTCGGCCTGGATTGGCGTACAGGATGAAAAACCTGATGCTTCAATGCCTTGCAGTAATTCTGGGGGTATGTCTAACTGGTTAAATTTTACGTCTGATAAATGATCATTTTGCATAGAATGAGAGCATATCAGAATAACGTGTGCATTGTGGGCTTGAAATGCATCGCAAGTTAGGCTCAAATGCACCTATCGAGGCTTGGTTTCACAATATTACGCCATATCTACTAATCTTTGAGATGAGCAAACGGCTCATCGATGTAACAGGAGAAGCAACTTGAGCGATAAAATCGTTTACGTATCAGATGATAGTTTTGATTCGGAAGTGTTACAGGCAGAAGGGCCTGTACTCGTGGATTACTGGGCAGACTGGTGTGGACCATGCAAAATGATTGCACCTATCCTTGATGAGATCGCCGGTGAATACGAGGGCAAGTTGAAAGTTGCAAAACTCAATATTGATGAGAACCCAGTGACACCACCCAAGTTTGGTATTCGCGGTATTCCAACCCTGATGATCTTCAAGGGCGGGAACGTCGAAGCCACAAAAGTCGGTGCTGTCTCCAAGTCGCAATTGACGGCCTTTATTGACAGTAATCTTTAAAAACTATGATCGCGTCCACAAAAGCCCGCCAATAAAAACCCATGGCGGGGCTGGACGAAATCAAACTTTAGTGTTAATTTTAATAATAGTGGTTCAGCTCATACCGCGTCCAAAACTATAGAATTTCAAATTATCCCGATAGATTAAGACGACCTGCCGGTAGAACCCGTAACCATAGCCATAGTCAGGACCAGAACCTAAACCCGTAAACTTTTTCTACACCTCGCCAAAAATTTAATAAAAGCGATGTGTGCAACAAAACCCCGAAATTATTTTCCACAACTCAATTAAAAAGAAAGACCTATGAACCTCTCAGAATTAAAAGTTACGCCAGTAACAAAACTCAACGATATCGCAAGTTCCATGGGCATCGAGAACATGGCTCGATCCCGCAAGCAGGACATTATTTTCTCCATCCTCAAGGCCCACGCCAAAAACGGTGAAGACATCTATGGCGATGGTGTTCTGGAAATCCTGCAGGATGGCTTTGGTTTTCTACGCTCTGCCAACAGTTCTTATCTGGCCGGGCCCGATGATATTTACGTCTCACCGTCCCAGATACGGCGCTTTAACCTGCGCACCGGCGATACGGTTTCTGGCAAGATTCGTCCTCCTAAAGATGGCGAACGTTACTTTGCGATGCTCAAGGTTGGGGAAATCAATTTTGAGCCGCCCGAAAATGCCAAGAGCAAAATTCTGTTTGAGAACCTGACACCGCTGCATCCCAATGAGCGTCTGCCTCTGGAAATGGGGAATGGTAGTACCGAGGATATGACAGCGCGCGTCATTGATATGTGTGCGCCCATCGGCAAAGGTCAGCGTGGTTTGATTGTGTCACCACCCAAGGCCGGTAAGACCATGATGCTCCAGAATATCGCCCAGTCGATTACCAACCGTAACCCGGAATGTCACCTGATGGTCCTGTTAATCGATGAACGTCCGGAAGAGGTGACTGAGATGGAGCGTTCGGTTCGTGGCGAAGTGATTTCTTCGACCTTTGATGAACCGGCCAGCCGTCACGTGCAGGTTGCTGAGATGGTCATCGAAAAGGCCAAGCGCCTGGTGGAACACAAAAAGGACGTGGTGATTCTGCTCGACTCCATTACCCGCCTGGCCCGCGCCTATAATACGGTAATCCCTTCATCCGGTAAGGTCCTCACCGGTGGTGTGGACGCCAATGCCCTGCATCGCCCGAAGCGTTTCTTCGGCGCGGCACGAAATATCGAGGAAGGGGGTTCGTTGACGATCCTGGCCACGGCCCTGATCGATACAGGCTCGCGTATGGATGACGTCATCTATGAGGAATTCAAAGGCACCGGTAACATGGAGATCCACCTGGATCGCCGAATTGCGGAGAAACGTCTATATCCAGCGATTAACATCAATCGCTCCGGTACCCGTCGTGAAGAGCTGCTGACCAAGCCCGATGAGCTACAGAAAATGTGGATCATCCGTAAAGTAGTCCACGACATGGACGAGATTGCCGCGATGGAATTTCTGACGGATAAGATGAAGGTGTCGAAAACTAATGCAGAATTCTTCGACTCCATGAAACGTTAAGCCGCTGAAGCGGTGCTGACCGCGTTAAAAGCTCATTGGCAATGGTCATTTACTGCTTTGTAAAATCCTCTTGCCTCTCTCGCTTGCCCTGTCAGCATCCGCATGGCCGGCTTTACGTACGCTGTTTACGCTCAATCTGCCTGATCACCTCCTAATCCCCCTAATTTAGGTTTTTGGTCAGTAGCGGTTGGTTTTAGATCACGTTTGTGCAGATGTTCACAGTTTGTAACGTTCTGAATTCCCCTGTATTTTTTCTTTTTCAAACCAACTTATTGTAAGGATATCAATGGATAACGGGGTTCAGCTAAGGTAAATCTTAAATACCTTATTCAATGTATGCTTTTTGACAATATCCCATAAAAAAGCGATGATCTGGTCATAAGGCGTCCAAACCTAACCAGTACCGAGACGCTAGAGTGACTCGTGCTTTTGGGCGCTCAAGCACCAGACATAGGTGCAGCCCCCGTTAGTAATGAGTTGGGTGTAGAACTAGGGGAGCAAGTTATGAAGCAAAGTACCGATGCAGTGAAATGGGACTTTTCGTACTGGATGGAACTGGCCATGAACGACCCGGAGGAGTTCGAGTCGAGACGGGCTGAGACCATTAGCAGGGTCATTCAAAATGCCCCTGAAGAGTCCAGAATACGCCTGGAGCGACTTCAGTGGCGGATCGATAGAACGCGGGAGCGCTCTTCATCTCCCATGGCCGCAACGCTGGAGATTTCGAGGATGATGTGGGATTCCTTTTACAATCTGCGTGACCGTTACCAGGAATTATTCAGCGAAGCGCCGATGACGCGCCCTGTCCACTCCACCCGCAGTGCAGAAGTGATTGAATTTCCACGATTTGCTGAAGCTCAGGCTTAGCTGGCTTGGCGAATAGCGCATAAATTCCTGGTGGCAGGCCATTTCTGCTTGCCATCAGGCATGATCTTTCAGTAGACTCTGCCGCCTTTATAGGCAGTACCGTGCCAGACTTTCAGGATCCGGTGGCGGTACGACAGCAATGAGGTTAATCATGAAAGCAGATATCCATCCAAACTACTCAGACGTCACTGTGACCTGTAGTTGTGGTAACAGTTTCCAGACACGTTCGACCGCGGGCAAAGACCTGAACATCGAGGTATGTTCCCAATGCCATCCCTTCTTCACCGGCAAGCAGAAGATTGTTGATACCGCAGGTCGAGTAGACAAGTTCCGCCAGAAATACGGCATGAAGTAATTCATGCAGCTTTGGCATGTGGCTTTGAAAAAGGCGCCTTTTATAGGCGCCTTTTTCTTTGTTGCCATCCTTTCTGCCCGTGCTGATTCGAACTGTTCAGCACAACGCTATGATGAAATCGTGACGCTGGAGAAAGTCTATGATGGCGACACGATTAAACTGACCGATGGTCGAAAAATACGTTTTATCGCAATTAATACTCCAGAGCTGTCCCATGATGGGCGTCCCGAGCAACCCTATGCACTTGAGGCGAAGCTGGTGACTCAACAACTTTTCGCCAGCAGCCGTACAGTCAAATTGAAATTTGGCAAAGATAAAAAAGATCGCTATAAACGCACACTTGCACATGTATTCACGGCGGATGGTCGCAATGTCTCAGCCGAGCTTATTAAACGCGGACTTGGGTTTGCGATTGTGGTTCCACCCAATACCTGGAATACGAATTGTTATTTTGGCCTGGAGCAGCAGGCGCGGCAGGCCCTACGGGGAATTTGGTCAGATTCATATTACCGTTCGAAAAATCCGCTAAAGTTGCAACGTGCTAATACGGGCTTTCAAATAATCGAAGGGAGTGTGACCGGTATAGGCAGAAGTAAAAAGTCGATCTGGCTGGACATGGGCGATCGTTTTTCGATAAGAATAAATCGCAAAAAGCTTGTCTATTTTAAAAATTTACCGATAGCGGATTTAAAGGGAAAACGAATTCGTGCCCGCGGCTGGATAGCTTTTTATAATCACAAATTGCGTATGTCGCTTAATCACCCGGCAATGATGAGTATTATTAAATAAAAGGCAAAGTAATCTGATGACCGAGAAAAAAGATACCAATGGCGACAGGACCCAGGCCGCCCTCGATTACCATGCCAGGCCAATTCCGGGCAAGATCGGCACCCTGTTAACCAAACCTTGTGAAACCCAGGAAGAACTGAGCCTGGCCTATACACCGGGTGTCGCCGCACCGGTGCGAGCCATTGCGGCTGATCCCATGGCGGCATACACCTATACCGCCAAGGGCAATACCGTGGCTGTGATCACGGATGGCAGTGCGGTGTTGGGCCTGGGTAATGTCGGCGCCCTGGCAGGTAAACCGGTAATGGAAGGCAAAGGTGTACTGTTCAAACGTTTTGCTGACATAGATATTATCGACCTGGAAGTCACTGCGTCTTCTCCCGATGAATTTATTGAGACTGTGGTGAATATCGCCACTGGTTTTGGCGGTATCAACCTGGAGGATATCGCTTCACCACATTGTTTCTATATTGAGAAAGCATTGAAGGAACGCCTGGATATCCCGGTCTTTCACGATGATCAGCATGGCACTGCCATTATTATTGCCGCTGGGCTTATCAATGCACTGGAGTTACAGGGTAAAGAACTGAACAGTGCAAAGATCGTTTGTCTGGGTGCCGGCGCGGCAGCCATGGCTTCCATGAAATTACTCACCGAACTGGGTGCCCAGCTGGATAACATTCGCATGGTTGATCGCACTGGTGTGATACGAAAGGGGCGTGACAATCTAAATGAGTATAAAGAGGTTTATGCGGGTAATTATTCCGAACAGACTCTCGAAGATGCACTGCACGGGGCCGATGTACTCGTTGGTGTTTCAGGTCCT
>JASFLL010000020.1:0-9666 GCA_050118115.1 Thioalkalispiraceae bacterium | reverse complement strand
CTGTTTAATATTGTACTCACCAATAAAAAGAATCGGAGTAGGGTTTTATGCAAGCAGAGACATATAACTACAAGGTGGTCAAGCAGTTCGCTGTGATGACCATTGTGTGGGGTGTGGTCGGCATCCTGGTCGGGGTCTTTATTGCCGCCCAGCTGGTATGGCCCGCCCTGAATTTTGATACTCCCTGGTTGACCTTTAGTCGCCTGAGACCATTGCACACCAACGCGGTGATCTTTGCCTTTGGCGGTTCGGCACTATTTGCTACTTCTTATTATGTCGTACAACGTACCTGTCAGGTCAGATTGTTTTCGGATGGCCTGGCGGCGTTTACCTTCTGGGGCTGGAACCTGGTCATTGTACTGGCCGCCATCACCCTGCCGCTCGGAATTACAACGAGCAAAGAATATGCCGAGCTTGAGTGGCCCATTGATATCCTGATCGCCATAGTCTGGGTAGCCTACGCGGTTGTCTTTTTTGGCACGATTATCAAACGTCGGGTCAAACACATCTATGTGGCGAACTGGTTTTATGGCGCCTTTATCCTGACGATTGCGGTCCTGCATATCGTTAATAGTGCGGAGCTACCAGTCAGTTTAACAAAATCCTATTCTGCCTATGCGGGGACCATTGATGCCATGGTTCAGTGGTGGTACGGACACAACGCAGTCGGCTTTTTCCTGACCGCCGGTTTCCTGGGTATGATGTACTACTTCGTCCCCAAGCAGGCAAATCGTCCGATTTATTCCTATCGCCTGTCAGTCGTCCATTTCTGGACACTGATATCTCTATATATGTGGGCGGGTCCACACCACCTGCACTACACGGCCTTACCAGACTGGGCGCAGTCATTGGGTATGGTGTTCTCATTGATGTTACTGGCACCAAGCTGGGGCGGCATGATCAACGGTATTATGACCCTGTCCGGTGCCTGGCATAAGTTGCGTACCGATCCGATTCTCAAGTTCATGATCGTCTCGCTTTCATTCTATGGCATGTCGACCTTTGAAGGCCCCATGATGTCGATCAAGACGGTCAATGCACTATCACACTACACCGACTGGACGATTGGTCATGTGCACTCTGGTGCATTGGGTTGGGTTGGTTTCATTACAATTGGTGCGATGTACTTCCTGATTCCAAAGCTATTCGGAAAGGAAAAGATGTATTCCATAAAACTAATCGATGTGCATCTGTGGACGGCCACAATTGGTATTGTGCTCTATATCGTCTCCATGTGGATTGCCGGTGTAATGCAGGGACTGATGTGGCGTGAGCTGGAAGCTGATGGCACCCTCGCCAATAGCTTTGTGCAGTCACTGGAAGCAATGAAACCTTATTACATCGTGCGCTTCCTGGGTGGTGTTCTTTACCTGGCTGGTTTTCTGGTGATGGTCTACAACGTGGTGAAAACCATCATGGGACCGAGTGCAGCACCAGTAACTGAGCAACCACAAACAGCGTAAAGGAGTAAGCAAATGTCACATGAAAAAGTAGAAACAAATGTAGGCTTACTCGTCATTCTGGTTATCCTGGTAATTAGCGTAGGCGGCCTGGTTGAGATCGTTCCGTTATTTTTCCTGAAAGAAACCACGGAACCGGTCAAAGGGCTCAAGCCCTATACGGCATTACAACTTGAAGGACGTGATATCTATGTCCGCGAAGGTTGCTATGTTTGTCATTCCCAGATGATACGCCCCTTCAGGTCTGAGACAGAACGCTATGGTCATTACTCCGTGGCCGGAGAGTTTGTTTACGACCATCCATTCCAGTGGGGTTCGAAACGAACTGGTCCTGATCTGGCACGCGTCGGAGGTCGTTATTCTGATGACTGGCACCGGGTACACCTGACTAATCCTCGCCTGGTGGTCCCCGAATCCAATATGCCTGGTTTCCCCTGGCTGAGTGAAAATGTGCTGGATGAAAAACAGACGCCTAAAAAATTAAAAGCCATGAAGATCCTCGGTGTTCCATACACGGATGCAGATATCGCCGGGGCAAGCGATGCGGTTAAAGGCAAGACCGAAATGGATGCCCTGATCGCCTATCTTCAGGTGTTAGGTACCAGTATCAAATCGGGAGGTGATTAATGGACATAACAGATGTTCGTGCAGGCTTTACTGTCGTGATGATGGTTACCTTTATCTCGATTTTTATCTGGGCATGGAGCAAGAAACGTGCAAAAGATTTCAACGAGGCAGCGAATCTACCCTTGAATGAGTTGGAGACACCCCGCCCTGTCGCTGACAAACAGAAAAATAAAATGGGAGGTGAACAATGAGTAACAGCTGGAGTCTCTATATCATTCTTCTCACCGTTGCGAATGTGATTGGCTGTTTCTGGCTGATACGCTGGACCACTAAAAAACGCACTGGTGAAGCGACACAGGGTGATGTTACCGGACACACCTGGGACGGTAATTTGCAGGAATATAATAATCCGCTACCCCGTTGGTGGCTCTGGTTGTTTTATCTGACCATGATTTTTGCCGCAATTTATCTGGCCCTTTATCCGGGCCTGGGTAATCTGGCAGGTAAGTGGGGCTGGACACAGGAAGGCCAGTACAACGCAGAAATTGCTCACGCGAATGAAAAGTATGGGCCGATCTTTGCTGCCTATGCAAAACAGCCCATCGTGGAATTGGCAAAAAATGATGAAGCAATGGCATCCGGGCAACGTCTGTTTCTTAATTACTGCGCAACCTGTCATGGTTCGGATGCAGGCGGTGCAACCGGTTTTCCCAATCTTACCGATAACGACTGGTTATATGGTGGTGAGCCAGAACAGATTAAACAGACGATCCTGGATGGGCGCAACGGGATAATGCCTCCCATGGGCGCGGGTTCACCACCGGAGAAGCTGGATGCCATTACATCCTATGTGCTGAGTCTGAGTGGTCGGGAGGCGGATAACGCCAAGGTCGAAGAAGGCAAGGTACTTTATACCCAGCTGACCTGTATCGCCTGCCATGGACCGGATGGCAAAGGTAATTCATCGGCTGGTTTCCCCAACCTGACTGATGACATCTGGTTATATGGTGGAAGTCCTGGTGCGATCAAACAGACTCTGACAAAAGGACGTTCTGGCAAGATGCCTGCTCATCGGGCATTTCTGGGCGAAGAGAAGGTGCACTTGCTGGCTGCCTATGTTTACAGTTTAAGTCATAAGTAAGTTTACACTGTTTGCGCCGTAAAGCTGGATTGAGTGGATAGTAATGAATGACAAAGCGCAAATTGTAGAAGACGAAGACAGTAGCGGGTTTTACGCCAAACACAAAAAAGTCTATCCGCGCGAGGTGCATGGCCTGTTTGCCACCCTACGCGTGCTAGGCGTATTTACGCTACTTGGCCTGTATTATGTTGTACCCTGGTTGTACTGGAATGGGCATCAGGCCGTACTGTTTGATCTCCCTGCCCGGCGCTTCTATATCTTCGGCTTAACTTTCTGGCCACAGGATTTCTTCTACCTGGCCGTCCTGTTAATTATCGCTGCACTTTCCCTGTTTTATTTCACGGCTCTGGCCGGTCGGCTCTGGTGTGGCTATGCCTGTCCGCAAACTGTGTGGACTGAAGTATTTTTATGGATCGAAAGAAAAGTCGAAGGCGATCGTAACAAGCAGATTAAGCTGGATAAATCGCCATTAACCAAAGCCAAGTTCAATCGCAAAGCACTTAAACACTTTATCTGGATCGTCTTTTCTTTATGGACGGGTTTTACTTTCGTTGGTTATTTTACTCCGATACTCAATCTGGGTCAGGAATTATTGCAACTGACATTAGGGCCATGGGAGTGGTTCTGGATCATCTTTTATAGTTTTGCTACCTATGGTAACGCAGGCTGGATGCGTGAACAGGTCTGTATTTACATGTGCCCCTATGCACGTTTTCAAAGTGCGATGTTCGATAAAGACACGTTGGTTATTTCCTATGATGAAAAACGTGGTGAACCGCGTGGCGCCAGAAGTAAAAGCGTCGATCCAGCAGAAAAAGGCCTGGGTGCCTGTGTCGACTGTACCTTGTGTGTACAGGTTTGTCCTACGGGCATTGATATTCGTGATGGATTACAGTACCAGTGCATTGGGTGTGCCGCCTGTGTGGACGTGTGCAATGAAGTCATGGATAAAATGGGCTATGCACGCAACCTTATTAAATACACTACGGAAAATGCGATTGAAGGTAAAAAATCGAGTATTTTTAGGCCGCGTATTGTCATTTATACAGTTATTCTACTGGCGATTGTCTCTGCATTGATCTACAGCATGGCCACACGCATACCACTGGAACTGGATATTATCCGTGATCGTAATGCGCTTTATCGTACGACTTCCAGTGGCATGATCGAGAATATTTATACCTTGAAAATTGCGAATATGGATACCCGTGTCCACCACTATAAGATAACCATGCAAAGTGATTTTAATGCCAGGTTAATAATGCGTCGGGACGATATCGTGGTACAACCAGGACTATCAGAAAACTTTAGTGCGCGAGTTGAAGCGGATCCGGTTGATATCAAGAAAATCAGTCAGAAGTTACACTTTACCCTGGTTGCAACGGATGATGAATCTCTAAAGGTTGAAGAGACTGGTGTATTTATCGGTTCAGGTGCAAGATAACAGAGGTAAGCAATGATGGCTTCTAGTTCGGAATTAACAGACAAACCCTGGTATCAGCAATTCTGGCCGTGGTTTTTGATTTCACTTCCAGCGGCTGCAGTGATCGCTGGCATTTCGACGGTATTTATCGCTATGAGCGGCAAGGATTCAATTGTAGTTGATGACTATTATAAAAAAGGTCTGGCCATCAATCGTGTCATCGAAGAGCAGGAATTGGCAGCCACGATGGGGCTTTCTGCCAATGCGAAATATAAAGCAGACACAGGTGAGCTTGATTTGACTCTTAAATCAGATTCAGCATTCAAAGAGAAAACGCTTGGTTTGAGGTTAGTCCATCCTACCCTCGCCAACCTGGATCGACATGTCCTTATGCACAGGGATGAGCGAGGTGTTTTTAAAGCAACACTCAAGGATCTGCATACAGGTCGATGGCGTGTTATTTTAGAGCCGGGCGATAAGCGTTGGCGCCTGGACGGACATGTGGTCGTACCTGGTTCTGAATGGCACTTCAGGCCAAATGTATAGTTAAAGGGGTATACATATGGATGATACAAAAAAAGAGGCGCCTACTATTCAAAAGCTGGTTGCAGTGTTGTGGCCATCGTTTCTGACAGCAGGCCTTGCCACAATCTTATTTTTTACAGCCTTTGATCCACAGTTAATCGTCTCGGCCAGTGGCTACGGTGATATATCACGCCTGGGTGGTTATACGATTGGGTTTTTTCTGTTCTGGATTTTGACGGCAGGGTCCTGTGCCCTGACATGTTATTTCCAGCGTCCCTGCGATTCGATCAAGCCCTGAAACACAGCAGCTGGAGATTATCCGGGCAGGCTAGGCAAGCTTGATGGCCTTACACAATTTAATGTGGTCAAGGATACGAATATGTTTGCGCTCTACCTCCAGGATGCCGTCCTCCTGAAAGTGTGTAAACAACCGGCTTACCGTTTCTACTGCCAGACCCAGCATATTCGCGATGTCATTGCGTGACATACTGAGGTTGAATTCATTGGGTGAGTAACCTCGTTCTTCAAAGCGTAAGGATAAGGTATGGAGCAGGCTGGCCAGTCTGGCTTCGGCTGGCATCTTGCTGCACATCGCGACTTTATAATGTTCGTCCTGAATTTCCTTACTCATGATTTCCATAAGGTGGTGGGTTAATCCCGGAATTTCATGACCCAGCTCTTCGAGCTGGGCAAAGGGAATTTCACAGACACTACAGGTCTCCAGTGCCTTGGCGGAGTTTTTATAGTGGTGGCCGTTAATGCCATTCAGGCCTACCAGATCGCCGGGCATCTTGAAGCCAATGACGTGCTCCTCGCCCTCTTCATTAATAGTATAGGATTTGATTGAACCACTACGGATTGCGTAGACGGAAGTAAATTCTTCCCCGGCCGAGTAGAGATGTTCGCCTTTTTTCAGGGGGCGACGGCGTTTGATTATGCTGTCTAAGAGGTCCAGATCGCCCCGTTTCAAACCCATGGGAAGACATAAACCATAGATACCGCATTGCTGGCAGGCACTCTGGACACTGGCGAGATTAACAACTTTACTGGCCATAAATCACTTACTCTTCTGGTTTTATTAGTTGAGCAGATTGCTATGCTTTGTCTATCCACTTAAACATAATGTTGTTTCAGTTGGGTGTCCAGCAGAAGATCGTTGCTATAATAGGCTTTTTTGTAAAGAATACTGTAAGATAAAGATAACTTTAATAAAATTAACGTGTTAGGAGAGACTATGGCTGGGCGTAAGGCCTCGATTAAGCGCGATACCCTCGAGACGAAAATCAGTGCGACAATTGATCTCGACGGTTCGGGTAAGAGTGAATTTGACACAGGGGTGCCATTCCTTGAGCACATGCTTGATCAGGTTGCCCGGCACGGCATGATCGATGTTGTCATCAAGGCAGAGGGAGACCTGCATATCGACGCTCACCACACGGTTGAGGATATTGGCATTGTGCTGGGCCAGGCGTTTGCAAAGGCTTTGGGCGACAAGAAGGGCATACGCCGTTATGGTCATGCCTATGTGCCCCTTGATGAGGCTTTATCCCGTGTGGTTATTGATTTTTCAGGTCGTCCTGGTCTCGAATATCATGCGGACTACCCGCGTGCCCGGGTGGGTGAGTTTGATGTCGACTTGATCCATGAGTTTTTCCAGGGGTTTATCAACCACGCTCTGGCGACATTGCATATTGATTGTATCCGGGGTAAAAACGCACACCATATTGCTGAGACCATTTTCAAGGCATTTGGCCGTGCTGTCAGGATGGCGATCGAGGCAGACCCGCGTATGGCAGGTATAACTCCCTCGACCAAAGGCAGCCTTTAACAAACAAAGAACACCTTGGTTTAGATTACTATGACGAGCGTTGCGGTGATTGATTACGGAATGGGTAATTTACATTCTGTAGCCAAAGCTTTGGAAAAAGTAGGTGATGGCGTGACTGTCATCGTGACCCATGAGCATGAAAAAATCCAGGCGGCGGATCGGGTTGTCTTACCCGGGGTTGGCGCTATTCGGGATTGCATGCACGAAATCCGGCGACTGGGCATTGATCAGGTTGTACAGGAGGTTGTGCAACAGGGAAAACCCCTGCTGGGGGTATGTGTTGGCATGCAGGCCTTGATGACCTTCAGTGATGAAAATAATGGTGTCGAGTGCCTGAAAATATTGCCAGGACATGTTGCTTATTTTGGTGATGACTTGCATGATCCGGAAACAAACGAACGTTTGAAAATACCGCACATGGGCTGGAATCAGGTACATCAAACCTATGATCACCCTTTATGGCAGGATATTGGACAGGACGAGCGTTTTTATTTTGTGCATAGCTATTATGTTGAGCCTGTTGAGATAGGTATGATTGCCGGGTCGACAAACTATGGTATTTCTTTTACCGCAGCTGTGGCGAAAGATAATGTGTTTGCGACGCAGTTTCACCCGGAGAAAAGCCAGCATGCCGGGTTGCAGTTGTACCAGAACTTTCTTAACTGGAATGGTCGAGTTTAAGAACTAAACTTTATTTATCATCCATACTAATAACCACTATGTTAATTATTCCCGCAATTGATCTTAAAGATGGCAAATGTGTCCGCCTTCGCCAGGGCGACATGGATAAAGAAACCGTTTTCTCCGATGACCCGGTTGCAATGGCAGGCAAATGGGTTGATGCAGGGGCACGACGACTTCACCTCGTTGATCTGAATGGTGCCTTTGCCGGCGAGCCGGTCAATGCCCATGTAGTCCAGGCGATTTGTGAAGCCTATCCCGATGTCCCCGTTCAGGTCGGCGGTGGGATCCGTGATGAGGATACAATTCAAACTTATCTTGATGCCGGTGTGCAGTACGTGATTATCGGTACCCAGGCGGTAACGGCACCGCATTTTGTGAATGATGTATGCCTGGAATTTCCGGGTCATATAATCGTGGGCCTGGATGCAAAAGACGGCAAAGTTGCCGTAGATGGCTGGTCGAAATTGTCGAAACATGATGTATTTGATATGGCCAAGCACTTTGAGCAGGATGGTGTTGAGGCAATTGTTTATACGGATATTACTCGTGACGGTATGATGACTGGCGTCAACGTTGAGGCAACCCGCAAGCTGGCACAGTCTATAAATATCCCCGTGATTGCCTCGGGTGGAATTACTAACATCGATGATATTCGTGCCTTATGTGAAGTTGCTGAAGACGGCATTATGGGCGCTATCACCGGTCGGGCCATTTATGAAGGTAGTTTAGATTTCGTAGAGGCACAGAAACTGGCTGACGACTTATGCCCACGCTAGCGGAGTTCACCTGGAAGAGTCCAAAGTAAATGAGCCTGGCAAAACGAATTATTCCCTGTCTTGATGTCGATAATGGCCGTGTTGTTAAAGGTGTGCAGTTCGTCGATATACGTGATGCGGGCGATCCGGTTGAAATCGCACGGCGCTATGATGAGCAAGGCGCCGATGAGCTGACGTTTCTGGATATCACTGCATCTTCAGATGATCGTGAGACCATGGTTCATGTTGTCGAAGAAGTAGCTGGACAGGTGTTTATCCCACTTACCGTTGGTGGCGGTATTCGTACGGTAGAAGATATTCGCCGCATGTTGAATGCCGGCGCAGATAAAGTTGCTATCAACACTGCAGCAGTATTTAATCCTGAATTCGTAAAAGATGCCGCTGAAAAATTCGGTTCACAGTGCATCGTTGTGGCTATCGATGCAAAAAAAGTCAGTGCCGAAGGTGAAGCAAATAAGTGGGAAATTTTTACCCATGGTGGTCGTAAACCAACAGGTATTGATGCTATTGAATGGGCAAAAAAAATGGTTGCTTATGGTGCCGGTGAAATTTTATTGACGAGCATGGATCGTGATGGAACCAAGATTGGATTTGATCTGGAATTGAATAAAGCCATTTCAGAAGCAGTGAATGTACCCGTGATTGCCTCAGGCGGTGTAGGCAATCTTGACCATCTGGTCGAAGGGGTTAAACAGGGTAAGGCCGACGCGGTGTTGGCCGCCAGTATATTTCACTTTGGCGAATACACGATTGAAGAGGCTAAAAAACGGATGCAGGAAGCCGGTATTGAAGTTCGTCTATAGGCATGACTATGAATAAACACTGGCTGGATGAAATCAAGTGGGACTCGGACGGACTGGTTCCTGCTATCGCACAGGAAACCGGGACGGGCAAGGTGCTGATGATGGCCTGGATGAATCGCGAGGCGCTGGAATTGACTGTAAAGGAAGGTCGCGCAATTTACTGGTCACGTTCGCGCAACAAGCTATGGCGCAAAGGCGAGGAATCCGGCCATGTACAAACCTTAAAGGACATTCGCCTGGATTGCGATAATGACGTTATTCTGCTGGAAGTCGAACAGTTAGGTGGCATTGCCTGTCATACCGGCCGGCATAATTGTTTTTACAGGCAACTTAAAAACGATAAGTGGGTCGAAGTCGAAGCGGTCATCAAAAACCCTGACGAGATATACAAATCCTGAACACCCTAATTAGAAAGGCAGGTATTTAATATGTTTAGACTGATACCCATCTTTCTTCTCA
>JASFLL010000019.1:0-9766 GCA_050118115.1 Thioalkalispiraceae bacterium | reverse complement strand
TGGGATTTTACCTGGTTGCCAACCGGAAGAGTGTCGAGACTTTCTCGGTTACTGATGAAGAAGGTAAACACTATGAGTTGCAGCGGCCAGGTATTATTAAGGGAGATGCGATCATTAACGCCAGTGCCAGTGTAGATCAGTATTCCGGGCAACCTGCACTGATGGTGGTGCTGGATTCCAGTGCGGCAGCCAGGATGCAGCAAACTACCCGGCAGAATATCGGCCGTAAAATGGCCGTGATCTTAATGGAGCAGGGCTATGGTGAAGCCCGCGCAGAGAGTTTTAAACAGGCCAGGGTGATTTCCGTGGCAACCATTCAGGGTGTTTTTTCCAGGCGTTTTATGATTACGGGGCTACACAGCGGGGAAGTTAAACAACTGGAAAGCTATTTGTTAGCGGGAGGCCTGGCCTCACCACTACACGTTGTTCATACAAAGTAACAGGATCTGGCCGGGATCAGGTCATTACCTGATCCCTTCACCAGTTTGTTGTCTTTACTTAGTCGTTTACTTGTGCCTGCAGGCAGTTGTGACGAATAAAGGTCTCGAAAAAGTTGCTCGAGGTAAAGCGGCCGGTATTATTGGCATAATAATCACGCATGTTCACCCCATCGCGCCCGGACTCGCCATCATCGCGATTACCTGAGCCATTGGGGAATTGTCGCCAGCCCCTGGCGATGGCGGTGGTGCTATAGGCCAGGTCATCGTCATCCCCGGCAGCCGGTGCGACCCCGTTTTCCTGGTTCCAGTCATCCAGGTCCCAGAAAGCCTTGGCCACTTGCAATTCCATGTGGGCATTGGTGCTACAGGTGCCTGATTGTGGTTGCGCAACTTCGAAGTCTGTACTCCAACCAATGGGGACGGTCGAGGAATTGTTAGGTTCATACCAACTGGTGACACCCACGTAATCGGCAAAGCCTTCGGTGGTGGCACAGGATTCATGTTCGATAGAGGTGAGGCTGTGGCCATCGCCATTACGCGAACAGTCATCCCGCAGCCAGTCCTGGTTAAACTCCTGCATCTGGATAGCATGCCCCACTTCATGGGAAACATTAAAGCCGTTATTGCCGCGCGAGGCAGTAATGTGGATCAGGTCGCGATCGGGCGTGCAACTGGTCGGACAATCCGTGCGACCGGGATAACGGAGTTTAATGTGCGTATCCATGACTTCACCGAATGCCTGCAAAGCATGTTGGGCGGAATCCAGTGCCATGATACGGAGTCCTCGTTCCGAGGCGATGTCATTGGTCGGCACCAGTGAACCGGAGGGAAAGATATTACAGGTGGAGCCACTAGCACAGTTCATGGCCACGTAACGTTCCGGATCACCGGACTGGCCATTTCGCCAACTGGTTTTGGTCGCGGCATTGCCATTTTGTTGCCGACCCTCTACATAGATGTAATTACTGTAGCCGGTGCGATTGACTTTGTTGATGTAACGCAGATATAAATCCGGATTGGCTTCACCTTTTTGATAAGACTGTCCCTCCCAGGGGAAAGTCATACATTGTGTGCCTGCACCACTGATATACCAGGTACCAATATATTCATCACTTCCGGACCAGTCTTTATCCCATAACTCGACCTGGTGACCGACCATCCAGACATAGCCGCCCTGGTTACAGGGACGCCGCGCGCCGGCTTCAGACGATGTGGAACAATTCCAGCGATCATCGCGAATTTTCATTCGGAAACATACGGTACGGTCCGCCGCAAAGCTAATGCCGACCGAGGTAAATAAAAACAGGCACAGGAAACTTAGAATTGAAATTAAGCGCATCATGGTGATCTCCCTCTCATCGCTCGTTGGATTCATCAACGGTTTTCTTTTCGACCGGTTTGCTACGTGTTTCCTCCTGTTCCAGGGGTTCGCCACCCAGCCGGCCTAACGGAATCGCTCTGGATTTTTTTGTCTCGTTGATGTCGATTTCTTTGGGACCGCCTTTACCAGTATTGAGTTGTATCGGTTTACCATCGGCATCGATGCCCTTGATGGCCGGATCGACACGGCGTGAATATGCATGCAGGCTGATCGGTTTCACCCGGCCCTTCGAAGATTGCAGGTAGACCCATTGTTCAACATGGAGCGGAGCTTTACTGCCTCTGCGCCAGGCGGCAATCGCTACAAACTTGGAGGCATAGTAACCATCAGGCATTTTTTTCGAATTCAGATTCATCACGGGTATAGCTACGGCAAAACGCTGTTTGTATTCAGATTGTTTTTGGTCCAGCTTGATTTCTTTTTGTTGCAGGATGGAATGTAATTCCTTGCGGGCTTTATCACTAAACTTGATTCTAAACGGCGGGGTTTTTTTCGGTGCGCGTTTTTGTTTGCCTTTATCCGATATTGCATCGTAAACCCCCAAACGTCTGGGTGCCTTGGCGACTTTGAATTTTCTAAAATCAACTTTTTGCTTTTGCATGACCTTGCCATCTTCATACAACAGCTGCTGAAGATTAACTTCGCTGACCAGGCTGGGGTTGATGATTAATAATACATAGCCGTTGACAAGCGCGTTATCCCAGATGTCGATAGGCGGTTCCGGTTCTGTGGCAAACACACCTGAGGTCACGCACAGGAGTGCAAGTAAGATATATAGTTTTTTCATCTGATCTCCCTCTTTTTACTGATGTTTTTCCCTGACACTGTTTAGGCAAGTCTGTGTAATTATAATTTACGTGTAACGATGTATTCTTACATTTACTATACAACAGCTGTGTCTCCAGACTTTAGGAACAGTCTGATTACATGAGTATAGACATGAAAATTTACCGGCGAAATAAATCAATCCTTAGCTTTATTTGACTTTACGCATCATTACAATGGCATGCTGACGGCCACGTCGTGTCAGGTAATAATGTTTGCGTATTAATCTGGCACGAAAGCCTTGCTTGCGATAGAGCAAAATGGCATCGTGATTGTCCTTTCTTACCTCAAGCCATGCTGAGCGCGCATGTTTCTTCCTGGCTGTCGATAACAGTTGCAAAAGGATACGGCGTCCCAGGCCCCGGTGACGCCAGGCAGGGGAGACACACATATTCATGATATGGGCCCTGTCATCTTCCATCCTGACGATTCCAAAGCCGATCAACTCACTGCCTGTTTCAAGTATCCAGCAGGCTGCATGGGTGCGCAGCATGCGACGAAAACACCACATTGGCCAGGGTACATTCTGGCAGGTGTTTTCCAGACGAGCCACTGCCGGCAAATCATGAACTTGCATGGACCTGAAATGAATGTCCTCGGTTAACATCATTTTATTAATCATTGTTGCTATTCAGTTCAATGAATGACTCAAGATTAGTGATGGTGTTTGCCTCGAAAAGAGTCATGGACTTCGGTATTAACACACGCGGGCAATATAATTTTAATTCGTCATAGAGTTGTCGCGGATTGTCGGCGTATCGACGTGAAAAGTGAAAAGGTACCAGTCGGGAGACTCCGGCCTCGCTGGCAATTTCACCACAGGCACGGGTGGTTAAATGACCGTTGCGCATGGCGTGGTCAGCATCAGCCTCAATGAAGGTGGCTTCACAAAATAAGGTATGCGCATGGTGTGCGAGAGCAAGTAATGTTTCGCGGTTCGCGGGGGTATCACCAAAGTCGGTGGCATAGACGAGTTTTTTACCCGGGGTGATAATGGTCAGTTCATCGGCCAGCTCGCCGGCAGTTTCTTCAATACCATTCGGGAGTTGAATCAGCGTTTCGTTATGCCCACTTAACACTGCCTGTTTGAGCGCGTTCAACCAGGGACCGGGCTCCAGGTCGCGTGAGTGCAAGCGATCTTTACGCACATTGATCTGTTTGTCCGGTTGCAGGGCATAGGCAATAACCGGGGTACCCTGGTGATCAAGGGTTACGCCACTGATACGAAAACCGACATCCTGCAGTATGACGCCATTGGTGACAGTTATGTCGTCGAGCGTTATTTGTTGTTGATGGCCCGCCTGTAAATAAAAACGTTTCAGTATATTTTCGTGTAACTCCAGGATTTCAAAACGCGGGCCATGGTCAGCGATCCGATCCCATAAAACGCCCTGAATAAAACCTCGAACATGTTGCGCCAAACCTGGCGGGCCATACAGTCGGCAAACGGGAAATTCACCAAGGCGTGAACGCAGTAACCACAAAAAGCCTCCGATGTGATCCATATGCGCATGGGTGATAAATACATCGGTGACTTGATGCGCAATGCGTGCCGGTAAGCGACTGCCTTCACCTAAATCAAATAACAGGCTACGACGTTGTTGGCGTACACGTAAATGCAATAGTGGATCACCAAATACTCCGTTAATCAAGCCTACATCCACGGCACCGACCCGACCGACAATGCGTGGACCGGTATAGTTACCTACATCGGGCAGGACATCACCCGGCGGCAGATAGTCGAAACGCGCTGCATGAAAAGGTTTGGCGGTTTCTATCAGCCCATCAGCACCGCGTGTGGCATCGCGTATCAATAAGGTATCGACGTTATTCACTTTGTGAGGCACGTTGATAATGAGGTTATTATTGCTGAGATGCTGGATCTCACCCATAGCGACGGTATGATTGGCCCGCAACAAGGCGACCTGATTGCCGATCCAACTGTGAGTTTCTTCCAGCGGGGGTGGTGTGCCAGTGATGTTAAGCTTGGCAAGATCGATCTGTTGTGCAACGGTGTTGCCAAGATAGGCATCCCATTGTTCGGTACGAAGGCGGGTGCGTACCCGTTTGCCAGGTCGTTGTGCCTTTTGGGCGGCGTAGATCTGGTAGACGTCGACCGGTAGAGCAAGCAATTCATCGAGCAGTGGAGGGCTGCGATCCTGCACGGTTAATGCCAGTACACTATCAACACCTGCTATTGCTACGAAGGCTGCAAGAAGTTCACGGCCGGCAATACTTCGCACTACACCTGGTGTGTCGATCAACACGATGTCATTGGGTAAGCGTGCTATAAGTGATTGTACCGCCGTCAGTAACGGTAAACGAAATCGACCGGCATCGAGGGTGCACATGGCTACATACTCACTGACCTGCCAGTTATTATCCTGCCAGCTTGCCAGTGAGACGGCACCGGGTATCCCAAAAGCCGGTGAACCCGGATCCGCATTCAGGCACCAACAGGATTGTTGTCGTGTTGCCAGGGTCTCCGCCAGGCGTGTTGCGAGGCTGGACTTGCCGATACCTACGGTACCGAACAGTAAGATTCGTTGTTGCTGGGGTTGCAGGGCATCAAGAATTGTTTCGGTATCCAGTTCTAATACCGGTAAAGCGGGTTGTGGTGAGTCGCTTGGCATATTCACATGATGCGAGCATCTATCCTGTTGTGTAATGTGTTCGACAAAGCGTCTTTATCATGATTTACTTAAATAACAGCATAATGGCCATGTTAAAAATAGTGAAGTGATTAGAGGTATATATTTGACTGCATTATGATTCAGATCAAATGTCTGTGCGCTGATTTACCTAAAATAATATTATTGACCGCAATGACGTTAATTCAAGGAAGGTATTGATCCGCACATGAATGATACGAATCCTTTACAAATTACCGTGGAATGTTACGCCGGTTATCGTGGCGAGGAGACGCCGCAGCGTTTTTATCTTGGTGAGCGGTGTATCGAGATCAAGGAGGTCATTGATCGCTGGTACGACCCGGCCAGTCGTTACTTCAAGGTGCGCGGGGATGATGAGGGCATATATATGTTGCGCCATGTGACGGATAAGGATCAATGGGAGATGACCTTGTTTGATAGCGGCAGTCGGGCTGACACCCGATTATCCTCGACCTGACACAAGGATAGCCATGCTATTTTATCGCAGCATACTAATTATAATATTGTCGGTTTACCTGTCACCGGGAGGTGTTATGGCTGAGCAGGGGAACAAAGTAAAACTGCCCGATCCTTCTCTTAAGGGTGGGGTTTCAATTGAACAATTACTGGTGCAGCGTCGTTCGATACGAGAATATCCCGATAAACCCCTGACTTTAACAGAAGTCGGTCAGTTGTTGTGGTCAGCACAGGGGATTACTGATGTACTGGGTTTACGAACCGCACCCTCTGCAGGCGCACTTTATCCATTAGAGCTCTATCTTGTTGTGGGTCGCGTTGAGGGACTTGCCAGTGGTGTGTATCACTATCAACCCCATCAACATTCCTTGCTAAGAATCAGTGACGTCGATGTGCAAGCTGATCTGTCAGAGGCAGCCCTGTCTCAGACCTCGGTTGCCCAGGCTGCGGCAGTGATTGTATTTGCGGCAGAGTATGCACGGACTACGAAAAAGTATGGCAAACGTGGTATACGTTATGTACATATCGAAGTGGGGCATGCTGCGGAGAACCTGTTTTTACAGGCAGAGGCCCTGTCACTGGCTACTGTGGTGGTCGGTGCCTTTGATGATGAGATTGTCAGCGAGACCCTGGGACTAGCAGATGAATTGCAGGTTTTACTTTTAATGCCAGTGGGCAACAAGTGATTACTGCTAGTCAACGCGATATTCTGGCTAATTTATCAGTTCAACCTACGGCTTTTATTTTCGCTTAATAGCAAAAAGGCACTAAACGCCAGGACTGTTTTTGATATGTTTGATAACGTGGAAAGTGTTTTATTAAACATTTTTCTTCCATATTGATAATCTTGAGGATAAACAGTAAAGCAATTGATGCTGTGGTATATACAATCGCTGAACCACTGGCAATAGCCAGGCCGAAGCTGACGAAAAGATTGAATAGATAAATGGGATGTCGGATAAAACGATAATGTCCGGAGGTAACCAGGATGGTGGGGAGATAAGCATCAAAAGAAGGGGAATACTGCTCGCCCAGATGTTGAAAGGCAAGCTGCAGATTTATGAATCCGGTCAATACCAGGAAAGTGCCAGCCAGCTGTAAAAGTGGGTACTGATATATTGTCAACAGGAAGGAAGAGTTAGCCCAGAAGCTTATCAAGGTCAGTAGCATGCTGCTGACAAAGATTAATTTGCTGATCAATTTGAATGCAGGGATATCAGGAACAGGCTCTCGTTGTTCAGCGTAGTGTTGCCCGGTTCGCTTTTTCGTATAGGAAAACGCCATACCGATGAAAGTGACAGTTACGATGATCGTACTAACGATAGCGATCGTTAATTCGAATGAAGTATTAAATACGTAAGTACTGAACACACTACACCACCGACGATAAACGCAGCCAGGCTATATTTAACTAGTTTTGCTTTAACGGCATGAACCAGCATTGGATTAGTGAAAGGGTTTAGACTATTATGTGCGCGCAGAACCTTCCAGCCATCATTTGCGCGTTTGAAAACCACGGTCCAGTTTGAGGTAAAATCAAACTCTTTACCCTGGTTGTTGACCAAATGATTTTCAGCATTCCCCTGGCAAACTGCGATATCATCGAAAAACAGTGAGGGCGTGGGGTTGAGTTGAATAGCATATTTCCCAGACCCTACCATTGCGTCCCGTGTGATCTTCCATTGTTTGCAGAAAGAGTCAAAATTATCGAAGGCGCGGTCGGTAAATGAAACAAAGGAAAATTGCGGGTCAGTAAACGGCCGTATATCTTCAATAGTATTATTAGCTGCGGCCTGTTCAAATATAGCCTGGACCTTGCGGAGTTCTTCACGCTCGTTGTTGAATTCGTCCATCATCCCGCTCCTTGTAATAATGTGTATTTTGTTTATAGGCGCATGAAACGGTAAAAATACCAAAATCATCCGACTCTGTGCTTAGCTTGGTAAAACCTGCTGACTCAACCAGTCCATCCATTTCCCGCTGGATACGTCGCCGCATCACCCATCGTTGTCCTAGCCTGTTATTCAGTAATCGACCGATTAATTCCATTTGGGGATGCCAGGGCTGCCCGGTGTAGATCAGATATCCTCCTTCATCCAGGAGTGAGTAAAGGTTGTTGATGACCTGATGAACTTGTCCGTTATTGTCATAGAGTTCAAATAATCCTGAGATGATAATGATATTCGGTGTTGTACTAAACATACGTGATTTAAAGTCGTCAAAGACATTTTGATTAAAAAAGGCTGTAGTGTTTGATTTGTAATGTGCTGCAATTTGCTGAGCATGTTCAATGCATGTTTTATCTTCATCATTCAGGTACAGTTGAATCGGGTAATCCAGTTGTTGTTGTATTTCGAACAGGTAACGGCCGGGACCTGATGCCGCATCAAATATGACCGGTTGTTTGCTATTTTTAGAAAGCTCGTTGGATACAGCCATTAGAGCTTCTATCAGATGCTGTTTTCGTTTGCGAATGCCTTGCCAACCCACTGAATTCAGATAAATGCGATCAATAAGTCTGCCGAAGGTGTTTTGGCCAGCAGGTTTATTTTTATATACATAATCAAGAGAAACACCTGAGTCAAAACCAAACTGTAATCCAATAGAAATGCCATTACTGTACTGACCCAGCTTTTCAAAAAGTCGTCGAAATATTGAATAATATATCTGCTTTGGCAGCGAACCTGTGTTATATAATTTTTGGAATTCCTGGACAGTATGTGTGCAGGCTAGTGGAATAGTGGCGGGTAACTGTTTGCTATCTTCTTCAAACAGGTTATTAACGAATTTTCGTGAAGGTTCAAGGATTAAATGCTGATCTTTTTCATGAAAAATAGCATGACGAAAATCTTTTAAAAGAATGTGTTTTTTCAGAGTGCTCGAAATATGCTTATAAAATAATGCATGATGCTTATTGCGCACGATATAATCTTTCTCTGCTGTAAATATTAACACGGGGACTTCGAAGTCTCTGAGACGCGCAAAGCAGTTTCTGACAGCGTCGAATAATGTTACCAGGACGTTGACGCCAATTTTGTTAGTGATTAGAGGATCAGTATCATAGGACAGTGCCTCTTTTTCATCCCGGGTCAACAGACTAGAACGAACATAACTTGTTACAAAAAGATCACGTGAGATTCTGCGTGCTAGTCGTAGCAGGGGAAGAGCAAACGGTATATAGAGTTTAATCGAAAAGGCTGGGGCGCCCAGGATACACCCTCTTAGATTTGCCCCGTAGTTAAGAATCCATCTGACAGCCATCACGGCGCCGACACTGTTTGCCACCAGAATGGTATTATTTATTTCAATTCCAAATGTTTGCCTGATATGGCCTGCAAAACTGTTTAGGTCCCTGACCCAGGCATCAAAATTATCGGCCCATGCGCGCCTGCCACCTGATAAACCATGGCCACGCATATCAAAGGCAAAACACCAGTGGTCGTCTTCGGACAGTTTGTTAGCAAAGGGGATAATCCGTCCGGAGTGTTCATGACCACGGTGTAGAAATAACAGCGCTTTTTTACTGTTGGTTACCGGTTTTGTGTAGCGATAAAACAGAGTTTCTCCATCATAACTATTAAATTCTGATTCCATCCAGTGTCGCATATCAAATTCCTAAATAAGCGTTATCAGGCATAATCCGAAACCAGGGGCGGTCAATATCAGGCTATCGATGCGGTCGAGCAAACCGCCATGACCGGGCATAGAAGCACCGGAGTCCTTGGCATTAGCCTGTCGTTTAATAAAAGAGATATTGAGATCACCAACAATACCCAACGCAGCGATAATAACACCGATTAAAATAGCTGATGGCCAAGTAATCTTGACGATCCATGGTAACGATAGAGAAACAACAAGGCCAGTCAGGAGAATACCACCTATTGCGCCTTCGATAGTTTTGTTAGGGCTGATTCGCGGTGCAAGTGGCATTTTTCCAAACAGCTTTCCACATAGATACTGGAAAATATCATTCAGGGAAGTGATAAAGAATA
>JASFLL010000018.1:0-10089 GCA_050118115.1 Thioalkalispiraceae bacterium | reverse complement strand
TGTATGAAATGGATGACATTTTGATAGACGCCTCGCTGCCAGCCAGGTTCCTTTGAGCGAACCATGAAGCTCGATGGCTTCAATTGCATATTGAGAACAGGTGGGAGTAAAGCGGCAGTGTTGTCCGATATACGGACTCAGTACAAATCGATAAACCTTGATAAGCGCAATCAGTATTGTTCGCATTTTTCTTTCAGTTTTTGCCAGTGTTTTTTCAAGTTTTTTCGAATCGTCTCATTATCAAGGCGACTCGCGTCTGTACGTATGGTTACTACAATATCGATACCTGCCAGTAACGATTGATGTTCGCGAAAACTTTCGCGTACCAGGCGTTTGATTCGATTACGACCGACGGCGTTTTTAATGTGTTTACGTGCAATAGCTAAACCCAGTCGTGCAATCGATTTACGGTTATTGTGCCCGAGTATGGTGAAAACATCATTGCCCACGCGAACGGGCTTATTAAATACACGCTTAAACTGATATGGCCGAGTCAGCCGCTGGTGCCGAGTAAATTTTCCCGTTTTCAGGCTGACTGGTAAAGTCCTGTCAATGGCGGGTTAGACGCTCAGGCGCTTACGGCCTTTTGCACGTCTTGCGTTCAGTACTTTGCGGCCGCCACGTGTACTCATACGTGCACGAAAACCGTGAGTGCGCTTACGCTTTAAATTACTGGGCTGAAATGGTCTCTTCATGGCCGCTACCGCTATCTGTCTCGTTAAACACCAACCCGCCGTTTACACTGGCGGAAAAGGCGGCAAGATTACTGGCTTGGCGCCGAGCTGTCAACCGATATTGTGCACTGTTAATCATTAAATCAAGGCCAAACAGGGGCTTAGCTGAGAAGTCGCAAAGTTGTGGATAAGTGATAAAAGAAGGCGTAGACTTTCCGTCCCGCGGAGAAAAGTGTTAGCAAAAAGTTGTACTACCTATAACTGCGGTCATCTTCAAAACAATTTCGTAACCAAATAAAGGGGTGGAACGCGTGTCGCAAGCGCTTTGGGATCAATGTCTTGCTCACCTGGAGAGAGAGCTATCTCCGCAGCAATTTAACACCTGGATCCGCCCTTTGCATGTCGTGGCTAACGACAACGAGTTACGCCTGTTGGCCCCAAACCGATTTGTCAAAGACTGGATTAATGAGCGCTTCCTTAACCGGATTGGTGAAATCCTGGAAGATATTCATCAACCGCGCCCCAACCTGACGGTGGAAATCGGCACACAGGATAATACAGCGAATTTACAGGCGCCGGCACGTGAACCGGCAGAACCAGCTAATTCATCATCGTCCTCACAACCTGCCACGGCCCGTAAAAATAGCAGCCTCAACCCCAATTACACCTTCGACAGTTTTGTAGAGGGTAAATCGAACCAGCTGGCCAGGGCCGCTTCCAGCCAGGTTGCGACCAATCCGGGAGGGGCTTACAACCCTCTCTTTATATATGGCGGAGTCGGTTTAGGTAAAACCCACCTGGTACACGCAGTGGGCAATGAAATTGTGAAGAACAAGCCGGGTGCCAAGGTTGTCTACCTGCATTCCGAACGCTTTGTAGCGGATATGGTAAAAGCTTTACAACACAACAAGATCGACGAATTTAAACGCTATTACCGCTCAGTTGACGCCCTGTTAATCGACGATATCCAGTTTTTCGCCGGCAAGGAACGTTCTCAGGAAGAATTCTTTCATACCTTCAACGCCCTGCTCGAAGGCGAGCAACAGGTGATCATGACATGCGATCGCTATCCCAAAGAGGTTGATGGTCTGGAAGAACGACTGAAATCCCGCTTTGGCTGGGGACTGACCGTGGCTATCGAGCCCCCTGAACTGGAAACCCGGGTGGCGATTTTAATGAACAAGGCACAACTCTCCGGGGTGGAATTATCCAATGATGTCGCGTTTTTTATTGCCAAGCGGATTCGATCCAATATACGTGAGATTGAAGGTGCTCTGCGTCGCGTCATCGCTAATGCCCAGTTTACCGGTCGAGCCATCACCCTCGACTTTGCCAAGGAAGCACTCAGGGATCTACTCGTCCTGCAGGACAAGCTGGTCACGATTGAGAATATACAAAAAACTGTGGCTGAATATTATAAAATCCGGGTTGCTGACTTGCTCTCGAAGCGTCGCAATCGCTCTATTGCGCGTCCACGCCAGTTAGCCATGGCGATGTGTAAAGAACTAACGAATCATAGCCTGCCGGAAATCGGCGATGCATTCGGCGGGCGTGATCATACAACGGTCCTGCACGCCTGTCGCAAGATCAACGAACTTCGTGACGAGGATTCGAGGATCAGCGAAGATTACGCCAATTTAATGAGAACGTTGAGTACCTAAAAATAAGAGATAACAAGGGTTGAATGACCTGTGGACAGCTTGTGTATAGAACAAGGAACATTTTGGCTTGGATGTGTTACTCACATATTATCCACAGCTCATACAGAACCCCACTGGCATTTACAAAGAGACTTTCACTTTAGCTAACTTTTTGATATAAAAAGTAAAAATGTAGTTATACACAGATCTGTTGTTAACTAATAATAACAACAATAAATATAAATAAATAATATAGTTATTTATAAGAGCCTTAAAGAAGAGAAGGAACCGAATGAAAATCACAGCGCAGAGGGAAGACCTACTCAAACCTCTCCAGGTTGTTAGCAGTGTCGTAGAAAGACGTCAGCAATCTCCCATTTTAGCCAACACCCTGGTTTCCGTTGTCGGTAACCAGATGACGCTCACAGGTACTGACCTCGAAGTGGAAATGGTTGCCACGGCAGAAGTACAAAGTGATGAAGATGGTGATATAACATTACCGGCCAGGAAATTAATGGATCTCTGTAAAAGCCTTCCTGAAGGGGCAAAGATCACTATCGATATCGAAGATGATCGCGCCGTGATTCGTTCAGGACGCAGTCGCTTTACCCTGGCAACATTACCGGCGGCCGAGTTTCCCAATATCGAACCGGCTGAAGAAGCGCTGACTTTTAAGCTTAGCCAGGCACAATTGAAACAGTTATTCGATCAAACCCAGTTTGCTATGGCGCAACAGGATGTTCGTTATTATTTGAATGGCCTGATGTTTGAGGTGAAGCCGGATTCAGTGACCTGTGTAGCGACCGATGGTCACCGTCTGGCTTACTGCAGTCTCGGTTTCGAGACAGGGGTGAGTGAAGATCGGCAGGTGATTATTCCACGTAAAGGGATCATCGAGCTATCTCGGTTACTGGAGAGTAGTGATGAGCCGGTGGAGATACAGATTAGCAG
Organism: Thioalkalispiraceae bacterium; assembly: GCA_050118115.1. Classification (GTDB taxonomy): domain Bacteria; phylum Pseudomonadota; class Gammaproteobacteria; order UBA6429; family Thiohalophilaceae; genus SZUA-24. The sequence goes on along the minus strand of JASFLL010000018.1, from coordinate 6,824 downwards.
TAACCATATTCGGGTCGTCCTGTCTCATGTGACTTTTACTTCCAAACTAATCGATGGCAAGTTTCCGGATTACCAGCAGGTTATCCCGGCTTCACCCGACAAGGAACTTGTCTGTAGTCGAGACGCTTTACTCCAGGCCTTTAATCGCATTTCAGTGCTTTCCAATGAAAAATTCCGCGGCATGCGGATTCAACTGGAGCCTAACCTGATCCGGGCCAGTGTTAATAATCCTGAACAGGAAGAGGCCGAAGAGGAGATTGAGGTTAAATACGAGGCAGATGGCTTTGAAATTGGCTTCAATATCGGTTATTTCATGGATGCACTGGGCGTAATTAAAACGGATGAAGTGGCTGTCTATTTAACGGATTCCAACCATTCCTGCCTGGTCCGGGGACTCAATGACGACGCCTCCAAGTATGTCATTATGCCGATGCGACTTTAGATGACGCTGGCAGTCTGTACATGTGGCCTCAATCGGTAGCCCTGGAATACGGACCGACCCCGGAGATGTATGGCACTCCAAGAAATCAATATCCAGAATTTACGCAATATCGAGGAAACCAGTCTGGCCTTTAGCCCTGGACTTAATCTCATTGTTGGCCCCAATGCCAGTGGTAAAACCAGCTTGCTGGAGGCCATTTCCCTGGTCTGCCAGGGCCGGTCATTCCGGACACCCCGGCTCGACCAGATGGTGAAGCACCAGCAGCAAGGTTTACTGGTATTTGCCCGGCTACTGCTTGGAAATCAGCACTACAATATCGGTCTGTCCCGACAAGCCAGAAAAACCCAGGTCAAGATCAATGGCGAAAAGATCAAAAGTTCCACAGAGCTGGCAGGCATGGTGGCTGTGTTTGTACTTACCCCAGAGTCACATGAACTCCTGGACTCCGGTCCCAAAATGCGCCGGCAATACCTGGACTGGGGAGTGTTCCACGTGGAACATCATTATCTGGATGTCTGGCAGAAGTATCATCGAATCCTGCGTCAACGGAACATTTGTTTACGGCGTAAACTGTCTCGACAGGAAATCACAGCCTGGAATGCGCCACTGGTGAGGGAAGCCGAGGCGCTTCACCATTATCGAACAAAATACCTGTCTGAACTGGACCCCATGTTGTCCAGATATGGCGAACAGCTCATTGGCGTTACGCCCAGCTTTGCTTATCAAGCAGGCTGGGAGACCACCGTTGCAACACTGGCAGAGCAGCTCGAGTCGAACATTGAAACAGATATGGAAAGGGGGTTTACAAGGCTGGGGCCGCACCGGGCAGATATCAGAATCAAGATTGATGGCAAACCGGTTCAGTCCGTATTTTCCAGGGGCCAGCAAAAATTACTGATCTGTGCCATGACCCTGGCACAGCTACAACGCTTAAAACAGGACTGCATCCTTCTGGTCGATGACCTTCCAGCAGAGCTGGACCCACAAAAACGGGCGGTGTTGTTGGCGGCGTTACAGGAAACCGGTGCCCAGGTGATGGTCACCGCCACAGAAGCTAATTTGATTGATCTATCCAACTGGCAGGACTGTAAAATGTTCCACGTGGAACATGGATCTTTCCAGGAAGTGGTATAATACTGGGCCCAGCCCAAGGAGTGCCAAATGGCAAATAAAGACAACTACGATTCGTCCAATATCAAGGTCCTGAAAGGCCTGGATGCCGTGCGCAAGCGCCCCGGTATGTACATCGGCGATACCGATGATGGTACCGGCCTCCACCACATGGTTTTTGAGGTGGTAGATAACTCCATCGATGAGGCTCTGGCTGGACATTGTAAAAAAATCGATGTGACTATCCATAGCGACGACTCGGTCAGCGTCAGGGATGATGGACGTGGTATTCCCACCGATTATCATGAAGAAGAGGGCCGGTCCGCGGCGGAAGTTATCCTGACCGTGCTGCATGCCGGCGGTAAATTTGATGATAATTCCTATAAAGTCTCGGGCGGCCTGCACGGCGTGGGTGTGTCCGTGGTCAATGCGCTGTCTGAGTCCCTGAAACTAACCATTCGCCGTGACGGCAAGAAATGGCAACAGGAATACAGGCTGGGCGAGCCGCAGGACGATTTGAGCCCCATAGGCGAGACGGAAAATACCGGTACAGAAATTCGCTTTTTACCCAGTCGCGAGATTTTTACTGACACCGAGTTCCATTACGATATTCTGGCCAAACGCCTGCGTGAGCTGTCATTCCTGAATTCAGGGGTGTGCATCAATCTCACGGATGAGCGGGATGGTAAAAATGATAAATTCGAATACGAAGGGGGGATTAAGGCCTTTGTAGAGCACCTTAATCGCAATAAAACACCCCTGCATGATACCGTTTTCTATGTGGATACGGAAAAAGACGACCTGGGCGTGGAAGTAGCCATGCAGTGGAATGATTCCTACCAGGAAAATATCTTCTGTTTTACCAATAACATTCCCCAGCGAGATGGGGGTACCCATCTGGCCGGTTTCCGTGCTGCGCTGACCCGCACCCTGAACACCTACATCGAAAAACAGGGCTATGGCAAGAAAGCCAAGGTCAACCCCACCGGCGATGATGCCCGTGAAGGCTTGACGGCCGTGCTTTCGGTCAAGGTGCCAGACCCCAAGTTTTCTTCCCAGACCAAGGACAAGCTGGTGTCTTCAGAAGTCAAAGGCGTAGTGGAATCCGTAGTGGGCGAGAAATTCGGAGAATTCCTGATGGAAAGTCCCTCCGATAGTAAAGCCATCGCCTCAAAAATTGTTGAGGCGGCACGAGCACGGGAAGCGGCACGCAAGGCACGCGAGATGACCCGCCGCAAAGGGGCCCTGGATGTAGCTGGACTGCCGGGTAAACTGGCCGATTGCCAGGAAAAAGACCCCGCTAAATCCGAACTCTTCCTGGTGGAGGGTGATTCTGCCGGTGGTTCCGCCAAACAGGGTCGGGATCGCCGTACCCAGGCAATTTTGCCCCTGAAAGGTAAAATTTTAAATGTTGAGAAAGCCCGTTTCGACAAAATGCTGTCTTCTGCCGAGGTGGGGACCCTGATTACCGCACTGGGCTGTGGTATTGGTAAGGACGAATTTGATATCAATAAGCTACGTTATCACCGCATTATTATCATGACCGATGCGGACGTCGATGGCTCCCACATCCGAACCCTGCTGCTAACCTTTTTTTATCGCCAGATGCCGGAAATGATTGAAAACGGGCATATTTATATTGCCCAGCCCCCTTTGTACAAGGTGAAAAAGGGCAAGCAGGAGCGATACGTGAAAGATGATCACGAGTTAAATTCCTATCTTCTATCGGTCGCGCTAGATAATGCCCAGCTTTATGTCACGGACGGGGCACCCGCCATGAGTGGGGCGGCGGTAGAAGCGCTGGCCAACCAGTATGTTCAGGTGAATGAGAGTATCAAACGCCTCTCGCGTCGCTACCCGGCAGCTGTACTGGAAAAAATGATCACCATGCCTGCGCTTTCCTCGGACGCAAGCCTGGAGACCGCAACGGCCTGGTTTGAGGATCTGGCAGCCAGGATGTCCAGCGATGAACTGGATACCACTAAATATTCCATGAAAGTCACCGCCAAAGAAGGTGAGACGGAAGAGTGGGATTGCACGATATCGACAATTAAGCACGGAATCCCGTCAGATAGCCACATTTTTAACGAATTTTTTAACAGTAGTGAATATCAGGCTATTAAGACCCTGGCCGAGGAACTGGATGGCTTAATCGGGGAAGGCGCAATCATTCAGCGTGGTGATCGCAAACAGGAGATCACTTCGTTCAAACAGGCCATGACCTGGTTAATGGAGGAGGCCAAACGCGGTCAGCATATTCAGCGCTATAAAGGCTTGGGCGAAATGAATCCGGATCAGCTGTTTGAGACAACCCTCAACTCCGAGACTCGTCGCCTGCTACAGGTACAGATCGAGGATGCCATCGCAGCCGATGAGATCTTTACCACCCTCATGGGCGATCACGTTGAGCCGCGTCGTGAATTTATCGAGAAGAATGCGCTTAACGCCATGAACCTGGATGTGTAATCGAAATTAAAAGCTTTCGTATTGCCTTTCAATTAGGACCCGGCTGTGAAAACAGGCCGGGTTTTTGTTGAAGACAGATTGTTGAGTATGGGCGAACTGCTAGAATATTTGACTAATTTACTCACTTTTGCAGCACAGAGATCATATAATTAACAGGCCGTGGATAATCAGACCGATTATCGTGCCGATATAAAGTAAAATCGACGGGAACGAATTTCACAGTACCAGGGGCGAGTCAGCGTGTTAGCCGAAAAAGAAATTGTCTTCATCAACCCACCTTACGAGCGCATCGCGCCGGGGTATGAGTTCGTTAAACACATTACCAATAATTCGCCTTCCCTGGGTTTGCTTCACCTGGCCGCCGAAGTGCGTGAACATGGGTACAAACCTTCTATTATCGAAAGTGATATTTTTAATCTCACCACCAGTCAGGTGGCGAAGAAAGTCATCAAGCAGCGGCCGCAATATGTCGGTATTACTTTGTTTACCGTGGGTGTCTGGGGTGCGGCTGATATTGCTCGCCAGATTAAGGCTGAATTACCCGACTGTACGATCATTGTGGGTGGTCCACATATCTCGTCCATGGGAACAGAAACCATTACACGCTTTAAAGAATTCGATTACGCCGTCGATGGTGAGGGCGAGAAAATTTTAATGGAGTTGCTTGAAGCATTAGAGCAAGGTAAAAATTTATTTGAAGTACCCGGTATTATTTATCGCGACAGAAGTTTTGTGCGTAAGACACCCGGCAAACCGGTCAATAAAGTACTGGATGAATTACCTTATCCCGCCTGGGATCTGTTACCGGATTTTCCCCGGGCCTATAAACCGGCGATCTATGATTTTCCACGCGGTCCGGTTGCGACCATTGCTGCATCTCGTGGATGCCCGTTCCACTGTAAATTTTGTGACACTTCAACCTTTGGCGCCAAAGTCAGGCATTACTCTCCTAAAGTTGTTTTCGATATGATGAAGCACCTGCATGAAAAATACGGGGTGCGTCACATTGCCTTTGTGGATGACCTGTTTCTAGCAAGTAAAGTGCGTGTAGAAGAATTATGTAATTACATTCTTGAAGACGGCCTGGAAATGACCTGGAGTTGTACCGCTCGTGTTGACACTGTAAAACCCGATGTTTTACAGCTGATGAAAAAGGCCGGTTGTTGGGAAATCAGTTTTGGCCTGGAGACCGGCTCCAATGATTTGCTCAAGAAAATGGACAAGCTGGCGGAAGTGGAAAAATCGGCACAGGCGGTTAAGTGGACATTCGAAGCAGGTATTCGTACCAAGGGTCTGTTCATGCTGGGCTTCCCCGGCGAGGATGAACATACCATTCAACAGACCAAAGACTTTATTCAAAACATTCCGATGACGATCATGAACCTGACCAAGTTCACGCCCTATCCAGGTTCGCCGATTTATCGTGACATTTACGGCACCAACATCCGTGATGATCACTGGGAAAAAATGAACGGTATGAACTTTGTCTGGGCCCCCGAAGGTATTACGGTCAAAGAACTGGACCGTCACTACCAGGAAATTTTGAAAGCCTTCTATCAACGGCCGCAGATAGGCTGGTACTTTACCAAACTAACCTTCTCGTACCCCAACCACTTCTATCGTCTGCTCCGGTTTGGTCTGGGTTTCTTAAAGGCAAAACTGATCAGTTTCCTGTCGGGTCGAAAAGGGCTGTTGATCAAGGAACACGAACCGCATCTTGATCACATTCAGTGATCAGCTAAAACTGATAGGCGCCGGCTTTCCCCGGGGGAAACAGAAACGTAGCCTAATGTAATGGCTGGGCACTTCCCTTAGACATCAGGTAAAGACGCATCATGACTTTATTGAAGATCAGCTTGCCCTGGTTCAGGCCATATTGATCCACAAAGGTCTTTTCCATTTCCGTCTGCCAGCGAGGAAAATCAAATTCCAGCTCGTCGCCATTACCGGAAACTGTTAACAGTTCCAGCTTCATCTCGAAACGGGCATGGCTGGTGATGATTTTTAACGCCGTATCCATGTCATGGTTCATGGTCTTCCACGGCGTCTTGAGTTCCAGCACAAATAAGTCGAAATCCGTATCAGTATCGATAAGACGAGTATCGTTGTACATACCATAACCTCCCCAGATTATGGCTTGATCATAACATATTAAGTAAGGTTAATGATTTGCTGTATATATAATAAGAATAACAGTCCGTGATTTATCTGGCTTGATAGCGGCCTTGAGTGATCTCCGGCATTTGTGCCTCGATCCAGGTTTTGGCTTCAGCCAGGATAGCCTCGGGGCTTTTACCCTGGGTGGAGATTTTGGGACCAATACGGACGGTTACCTCACCCGGTTTTTTAACAAAACCCTTACGGGGCCAGAATTCACCGGCATGGTGGGCAACCGGCACAACCGGATAACCGCTCTCGGCGGCCAGCACGGCACCGCCGATCCGGTAACGTCCCGGGCCGGTCGGCTGGGTACGGGTACCTTCGGGGAAAATCACCACGGAGATGCCTTCCTCTAAACGTTTAATACCCCCGGTGACCAGTTGCTTGACGGCTTTTTTACCGGCACCACGATGGATGGCGATGGGTTTCATAGCGGCCAGTCCCCAGCCGAAAAACGGAATCCACAATAGCTCGTTTTTAAACACAAAACTGATCTTGTGGAAAATGACCTGCAGCGCAAACGTTTCCCAGGTGGACTGGTGTTTACAGAAGATAATTACCGGGTTCGATGCATCGGGAAGATTTTCGGTGCCCTCCAGGCGATAACGCAGTCCACAAAGTATAGTCAGTACGTTAACAGCAGCGA
>JASFLL010000017.1:0-10246 GCA_050118115.1 Thioalkalispiraceae bacterium | reverse complement strand
AATCACGTAGCTCTCCAGGTGGTGTAGTTTTGATCAATATCAATTTGTTTCTATTTCGAAGGAATTAGACTGTTACGTCGTGCATAGATTTAGTTAAAAATATGACTTTTAGGCAGGGGTGCTTCCAAAACAGGATGCTTTTATCAATGTCTGAAAATATTTCTCATATTTTGTGTTAGTCGGTCGAAAAATGATGTCATAGAAATTAAATTTAGTATGATTTTTGGGGTCGATTTTGAAAGCAGGTACTTTAAAGCGTAATACCACATTATTAGAAGTGTTTTTATTGACAAGTTGAAACTGGCCACGTAATGATACAACCAGATATAGCCATTCATAATAAACTGTCGGAAGCCGAGACTGAAAGCCTGGCTGACCGACTGTTTGCCCTGCACTCGATTATCTCCAGACCGGACCTTTCTTTCGATAAGCAGATCGATGAGTGCTTGCGTCTGGGATGTATGTATTTAGGTACGGAAATCGGCAAATTAGGCCGGCAGGATCCAGAAAACAATATTTCTGAATTTTTAAACACAGTGGTGTTGTCTGACTTGCCTATAAAACGTGGAATGATTATGCCGCTGGATAAAACATTTTGTAATGTTACTTTTTCAACGCCAGGCGTCATTTCAATCAGTAAAGTGGATGAGTCAGATTATAAAGACCACCCGGCAGCAGCATTCCTGGGTGTACAGTCATATATAGCGATTAGCATCGATGTCCATGGCAAAAAGTTCGGTACTGTCAATTTCGCAAACCGTGAACCTGTAGAAAAACATTTTAGCGCGCTGGATGAAGAGTTTGTCAGACTACTTGGCAGCTGGATAAGCGTGATGATGGAGCGTCAGATCGAGACTGAAGAACTTCGAAAATCGAAGGAAGCTGCAGAAAGGGCAAACCAGGCCAAAACGGCATTCCTGGCCAATATGAGCCATGAGATACGGACTCCATTGACGACTATAATTGGTTTTTCGGATACGGCGCTGGATGAAGATCAAACCGAGGAGCAACGGGTCAATGCATTAAAGGTTATACGTGACAGTGGTAACCACCTGTTCAATTTGATTAATGAGATCCTGGATTTCTCCAAGATAGAAGCCGGGGAACTGGATATCGAAAAATCCGAAGTGGTATTGAATTCACTTGTTTCAGAGGTCGATTCAATTGCATCCGGGCTGGCCAAAAGTAAAAATCTGAATTTCCAGGTGGAATTTGAATATCCGTTGCCAGCGAAGATTATTAGTGATGCATTAAGATTAAAGCAGGTATTACTCAATTTGTGTAGTAATGCCATAAAGTTTACCGAGTCTGGTGAAGTCAGGGTGGTTGTGTGTTTTGACTCCACAACTAATGAACTAAAATTCATAGTTAGGGATAGCGGAATCGGCATGACGCCGCAACAGATTAAACATATTTTTAAACCCTTTAAGCAGGCAGATTCCAGTACCTCCAGGCGTTTTGGCGGCACTGGTCTGGGATTATCTTTATCGGCAAAGTTGGCGGGTCTGCTGGGGGGGAAATTACTGGTTGAGAGTGAACCTGGACAGGGTTCAGAATTTCAGTTTATTCTTGAATTAAGCAATTCTGATGTTGGTCAAGTAGTCTTGAAAGAAAGTGAGTCTAAAGTGGCAGTAAACAAAAAACAGACCGAAGAGAATATGCCTGCCCTTATGGGTAGCGTTCTTCTGGTTGATGACAGCGAAATGAATCAGCAGTTACTGGGCGCCTACCTGACAAAGATGGGCGTAGAGTTAACGATTGCTGATAATGGCGAATCAGCTGTTTCACTTGCCCAGCAAAATAATTTTGATCTTATTTACATGGATATGCAAATGCCTGTCATGTCAGGTGAAGACGCAGTCAGAAAGTTGCGTGAATTGAACTATACAAAACCAATTATTATGTTAACCGCCAATGCTACCCTGGATGACAGAAATTTATGTAAAGAAGCGGGCAGTGATGATTTCTTAACAAAGCCGGTTACCCGTCAAAAGCTTTATGAGGTGACGGCCAGATATCTACGTTGTGCAGATTAGAGTAAGTGGAAATGGATTCCATCTTATGTTCCCTTCAACATCCACAATAACAAGCCTGCTACCGTTCTTTCTCGCCGGACTCTTGTTGTCGGGTGGATGTACCCGAACCTTTTCATCCCAAGTAGATTCATCTCAGAAAATCAATGAATCAGAGGGAAACTTTAACAGCCTCCTGGCCGACAATGATCGTTTCGGATCCTCGATTGCCAATATCGGTGATCTAAACGGTGATGATATTGTTGACCTGGCTGTATCAGAACCTTTTGATGATGATGGTGGTACAGATCGAGGTGCCGTCTGGATATTGTTTATGGGTGACAATGGTGAAGTCATTAACGAGAGTAAAATATCTAGTACCGAGGGAAATTTTTCCGGTAGTTTAGATGATAATGATAAATTTGGTGGTAGTGTCGATGTAGTTGGTGACTTAAACAATGATGGTGTTAATGACATTGTGGTTGGGGCACAGGGAGACGATGAAGGTGGGACTGAAAGAGGTGCAATCTGGATCCTGTTTTTAAACTCAGACGGGACAGTACAATCACAGCGCAAGATTGCAAACAGTTTGTCCGGGCTTGGTGATGTACTCAATGATAATGATCAGTTTGGTTCCAGCCTGGCAAATATTGGTGATTTAAATAATGATGGTATTAATGAGCTGGCTGTCGGAGTTCCATTTGACGATGATGGCGGTACAGATTTTGGTGCTGTATGGATTCTATTTTTAGATAGCAGCGGTGCTGTAACCTTCCGGCAGAAAATTTCATTTGAACAGGGTGGTTTTGCGGGGGATTTATTCACTAATGACCGCTTTGGGTCATCAATTACGGCCGTTGGGGACCTGGACAGTGATGGCATCGCAGACCTCGCTATAGGTGTACCTGGAGATGATGATGGAGGTACTGATCGGGGTGCTGTCTGGTTGCTATACATGAATAGTAACGGCACAGTAAAAGATGAAGTTAAAATATCCCAAACTGCAGGAGAGTTTGATGGAACGCTCAATAATGGTGATGGCTTTGGTAACGCAGTAGCAAATCTTGGTGACTATAATAATGACGGTGTTCCGGAATTAGGCGTTGGGGCAAAACTTAACGATGATGGTGGCCCAGATCGTGGTGCCTTCTGGGTGCTGTTCCTGAAACAGAATGGCAATGTAATTTCTTCTTCAAAAATTTCCGATCTGGAGGGTAATTTTGCCGGAACACTCAATGATGGTGATCAATTTGCTTCGGGGCTGGTGAGTCTCGGTGACCTGGATAATGATGGCAATGTTGATATTGCGGTAACTGCCAGTGGCGATAGTGTAAATGGCCCACAGCGAGGGGCAGTATGGATCCTGTTTATGGCGCCGGTAAAGCTGGGTGTCCGGGTGGATAAGGACACGGATCTGGCAAAACTGTTTGCAGGCAGCTAGAACCTGTCAGAACTAAACTTAAGCCCGGCAACGGCTAGTTTTTCGATTTAAATAAAACAGTTATTAGAATACAGGAAAGCATGAGTGACAGTCCTGCAATCACTATAATTGCCATACAGGTGGTGTAGTAGGGCTGCATGGCCTCAGCAGCATCAACCTCGGTAGCCAGGCCAAAGCCGAGTTCTCTATCCCACAACCAGGCACCAAATACTTCGACACCCCGATAATCACGATAGCCATTTGTATCATAGCCTGAGATACCTTTTGTTGCTTTGCTTGCCATCAACGTTAGTGGCAAAGCATCACGTTCAGTGTCGGGCGTATATCCTTCCAACAGGTTTCCTCCCGGATCGACAATTCGAATAGACAGGATCCCCCGACTGTCACTACCAATCAGCCCTATGCGGCGTAATTGGTTATCAAACCGACTTTCAGATATCAGAATACCTTTATCATCGAATGCATAGGTTTCACCTGTTTCCCCAATACGACTTAATTGTGTAATGCGAGTAAAGTGCCGTTTGAGATTGATTTTGAGTGCCAGTACCGCAATTATTTTGCCGCTGAGATTCTTTATTGGTGCGGCGATGAAAATTGCCGGGACTGTAGTGTTATCGGAAAGTCCAAATTTCGTTCTGACGGTGTCTGAGTATATTGTTGGTATGAATACCGTTGCGCCCTTAAAGGCACTATCTAGATAGGCTTTTCTCTGTTTGTGGATAAAGCTGGTTCTACCAATTTTGGTGTCGATCATGGAGGCAAGATTCTTCCTGTCCGGTGAAATGATCAGGAAATCCCGATCTCCATATCGGGATAGTCTGGGCGCCATAATGCTTCGGATAGTCTCCAGGGATTGGCTATGTCGGGTGTCAATTTTGTGGTTAAGAAGAATGCTGGTTGACCTGAGTATTTCACTGTTTTCTGTAATATCATCTATGTCGAACTTCCGCTGGTCGATCCAGATGTGTAGTGCTTCCTGGGTCGTAATCAGGACCGTTTGAAGTGAGGCCCGCACTGAATTCCTGGTTTGTTGGTTTATTTTAGTAAGCTCATACCAGGTGAGAACCATGATGAGCACGTTAAAAATTAGTGTGATACTCAGGGCTAGTTTTTTATTATTGGTAATTGGCATTATTCTAATAGAATTAACTTCAGGTTATGATTATATATGTTTTTTATTCTAGATCATTATTAAGGTTACGTGTATATAAACAGATAGCGAATATCCAGTCATTTCTAACCGTTTCCTGTGACGATGGTCTTACCTGTCATGAATTTATGAAATGTGATATACATCTTTTTATAGTTTCGGAAAGATATTATATTTATCAAAATATCAGAAACTTTGCTAAGTTTGATGAAGGCTGACGAGGGGTAATAGTTAGTTTCTCTGTTAATAATTAACACTCAAATGTTTAGAAATATGGGGGGAACGGAATGTTTTTTCAGTCACTGATTGTTCGTTTCAGGGGCCTCAGACATGTTGGCAAGATATTTGGGGGACTAAATAAGGAATTCTGGATTGGACATTTTCTTATAATGGTTTCCACCGTATTAGGCGTGTACCTGGCTGCACATTCAGGTCTGCAAAGTGCCATTGAATTTGACGCGATAATTTCCGATCGCGATAATTATTATTTAAGGGCAAATCTCAGGGATGAAGTCAACTATAATATTGCGATTACGGAACGGATTATCAAGACAATCAATAAAGTTGGCACCTTCGATCGCCGAAATTATCCCAAGTATCAGAGCTATATTCTGGATACCATGAAGGAACAATCGAATACGCTAAAAACACCCAATATAATATTGATTGGTACCCTGCATTATTATGATAGTGTTGATGGCTTATTTAATGAAAGAAATCGACACTTAATGAATTACCCGGAGCTGGCGGAGAAATTGCAGAAGGAAACTGATAATTATAAACGTAATGTACTTTCGATTCTGGATGAAAACCTCAAGGAGTTGAAAACACGACTCAATACTAAGGGAATAAAGATTTATTGATCATCATCAAAGTTGCGCATGTCATTCAAAATAGCAGTAATATCCTTCGACCATTGTGTGAAATACTTTTTCAAACTTTCATTTTTGAACATTTCACCATATTTTAATGGATTGGTTGTAACCAGGAGGGTCTCGGTATCTTCAGAAAAAATCGCTATTTTAAGCGGTAAGTATGCTGCCAGCTCTGGATGGGTATTGGTAATTTTAACCAGTTCATCATGCTTGCCAAAAAAAACAACGCGATATTTATCAGTTTTGTAGCCCATTTTTGTGAGACCAATATCGACTCTTTGAACGCGCGAAACCGTATAGCCGTGGTGCTTGATAGTATTCTGCAAGTTAGACATGGTTTCCGGAAAGGGCTGACTGGAACGCAGCATTAGCAAATCTTCTGCCTGCAATAAGCCACTCAGCGATAACAAAAGTAATGTTAGTATAAATTTGAATATACGACTCATAAGGTTGCCTCTTCAAGAATCTCGATATACAGATTTCGCATTTCATCACAGGCGCGATCCAGTTCGTTATTGTTAAAGAAGTGGCTGAGCCTGAGGGGGTTAATAGCCATCACCAGTACTTTTCCATTTTTCTCAACAACAGTAATCCGGCAGGGTAGAAACATCCCGACCCGAGGGTCGATCCCCAGAGCACGATTTAAAAACTCAAAATTGCAGAAATAAACGATCATTTTTTTGTGGTTCTGCCTGTCCTTGTCAACATAGCCATCATCAAGGGTTTGTACTCTGATCAAACGAAAGTTCTTACCGACGACTGCCCGTTTAATGCTCTCGACAGTTTCCTGCACGCTATAGGGTGATTCATAGATAATTGTTGGGGCTGCATCGGTGTGCTTCTGTTTGTGTGGTAATTTTTCAAAGCTACGAATATAACTAATGACGTCATTTAGGTCGCTGTCACTGAGTCCCTTCTTGATAAACGAAATCATCGGTGTTCCTCGGCGACCCTGCATTAAAGTACGTTTGATCATATTATCAGAAGCCGCCGCAAGGAATCCCGGGTTATTCAGGGCCGGGGCAATGATGGGTTGATTGCGTGGCCTGGAAAAGGTAACCCCCGTGCCCTGGCCACCCTGACCCTGCTTCCCATGACAGGCCGCACAATTCTTTTCAAAGATATTCTTACCGTGTTCTGGGTTGCCTTTGATTGGGGTTCTATCATCGTCAGGGTGTGCGACCCTGGAAAAGCTTCGGATATGTTTAACGATCGCTGCAACTTCAGCATCGCTGAACTGGGTAAAGGCCGGCATGATTCGGCCCGGACGGCCTAACCTGATTGTTTTATTCAGGTATGCATCAGACACGCTTGACTGAAAATCATCTAGGGCAAGGGGTACCCCCACTCCTCCGTCGCCATCGTTGCCATGACATGCTGAACAATGCTGTAAATACAACTGCTCACCGATCTCACTGGCAGACAGCCAGGGGACATGGCAAACAAATAATCCAAACAGAAGGGCAACTTTGAGTCTATTTTGCATGAGTCCGGTCCGTCATTAATTCTTAAGTTACAAATTATATGTGGTCTGAGGCAGAGACGAAAATAAATATTAGCTAATGCTGATGTAGGTCAACTATATATCATCGACACCTAATAATTTCTTGGCCGTCGACTCTGCGCTACACAATAACTTAGCAAGGGTAGCCTTGTCATCTAAAGAGCGCCCAATGGCGACTGCACCGATCATCATGGCGGTAGCGGCATAAACATCTTCTTCGGAGCGGCTGGAAATTTGCCTAATGGAACGTTGGATAAGTCTGTTCATTCGTTCAAATACCTGGGTATAGGTATGGCGTACTTCTGGTTCATGGTTGGCCACATCCGTTACCAGGAAGGCAAGGGGACAGGCGCCTGATTTCTGCTGGACATGGCCTTCGCTTAGATACCAGTGAATTAACTTTTTGACCCAGTCCCGATCATCAACGCTGTCCGGCTTTTGCTGAACCAGAATACTATTCGCTGCGCCAGTTAGAATGGCATGCTGATACAGTTCACTTTTGCTGTTGAAGTGAGCATAGAAGGTGCCGCGAGTCAGTTTAGCATCCGCCATCACCTTATCTATGGAGGTATTGTCGTAACCGTGCCTGGTAAAGTGTCGAAAGGCACTTTCCAGAATCTTTTCTCGTGATTTCTGTTTGTGTTGAGCGCTATAAGGCATAGCTCCTCCCGTCATTGTTATCACTGTCCGGCCTCGAAATTAGCATAATCTTTAAATATGTTATTGAACATATATTAAATCAGAATATGCTCTCATTGGAAATAAGCCAGATACAAAAAGGAATGATGAAATGAACTCGAGCTTGATTGTATATCCAATGTTCGCGATGGTGATATTGACGGTCATCGTCGGTTTACGAATGTTGCAACTCAGGTACCGCGCAGTCTTTCAGGACAACCTGAACCCGGTCTATTTCAAACTCAATCGGGGTGGCAAGCCACCGGAGTATATGACCCAGGCTGAACAGCATTACATCAACCTGTTTGAATCACCGGTGTTGTTTTACGTTATTGGCGTGTTGCTCTATATGACACAATTTGTCGATGTAATTAGCCTGTCATTGGCCTGGGCTTATGTACTGGTGCGACTGGCTCATGCCTACGTTCACATGGGTCACAACAGGATTTTGATGCGCCGTAACGTGTTTTTACTGAGTATCGCGCTCATTGTGGCACTCTGGGGCTATCTCTTTATCAGGTTATCGCTTATCTAGCCTGATTAATTTAAATTGAGCGGGTTTTCAGGATCGACCCCGTCTTTGAAGGGGTTGTTTCTGTCGAGATCAGTTAACTGGTAAACCTGGCCTATCCAGTTGTTAATGATCGCCTCAGCACTGTCATGCCAGGTGTTATCGATGTGAGGTGTAATCACCTGCTCAGGAAAGGTAGGCATCGGCTGTTGCAGGTTACGGGCTATTTCTACCTGGTGACGATATTCATTGAGTATGGCCTGCGCCTGATCGGTGAGGTAGTTTTCAGGAAATGGTGGATAATCTTCACGTTCCGCATTAAAGTATAAGATAACTTCACGTTTGTACTCCTTGAGTAAGCTGATGGCATCATACTCCGGGTGACCCTGGAAAAAGACCAGGCGAAATTGATCTTCGCTAACGGCCAGGTGCACGCCAGCAGTGTTACTTTCTGCGAGTACGTGTAAACCCGATTCTTCGAACTGTTGCTTATCAATCTGGTTATAACGTGAGTGCGGAACATCGAAGCGTGTGTTTACTCCCGCAACCAGGGGGTGCGTCCTGTTAATGACCTTATGAGGGAACACCCCCCAGCGCTTGTAACCAAGCGGGCGGCGTTTTTGTTGATAACGAAATTCCATCACTGCATGGGTTGCCAGGCAGGAACATAATGTCGAGGTAACATTGGCATAGGCCCAGTCGATGACATCAATCAACGGTTGCCAGAAAGGTTCGTTGGATAATTCCGGACCAGTTACATTGGCGCCGGTAATTATCAGGGCATCGAGTCCGGATTCTTTGATTTGCTCAAAGCTTTCATAATATTTCTTAACATGTGCACGGCCCTCTTTACTGCGTGGTAAATTGGGTATGCTAAAAGGATGCAGGTAGAATTGAGCAATTTGATTACTTTCGCCCACTAAACGGAAAAACTGACGCTCAGTGGCTTCCAGGGCGGCATCGGGCATCATGTTTAACAAACCAATATGTAATTCACGTATATCCTGCTGCAGGGCGTCATGGCTACCGAGTACGTTCTCGCCTTCTTCACGTAACCGGGCAAAACTGGGTAATTTGGTATGAGCAACAAGTGGCATGCTAAGTCAGACCTACAGGGCGTTTTCAATCAAGGTTAAAAATTGCTGTTCGGTTTCAACCTTCCATAAGTCAGTGGTATGAATTGTGTAACCATATTGCTCAGCAATTTTTTCATAGCGAGGTATCCGTGACTTGAAGAGCTTGGGAAAAACCCAACGTACAAAGTCATCGGGGTCAATCATCGCGACATAATTCAGTTGCTTTTCCTTTAGATAAGCTTCGAGTTGTTCATCAAGGAATGCTTCCCGGTAATACAGGGGTTTGGGATCGGACTCGGCACGTCTGATCAATTCCTGCTCATCCTGTTCTGTCGCCTTGATATAGATCAGCAAGGTATGTTCAGCCAGCAGGGCGAGGGTTTCAGGGTCATCCAGCTCACAGACGCTGCCCCCTGCATCATTGATGAAATGCTTGTAACCGTAAATCGTTTGTGCTTTCTGAATGAAAGCAGGGACATCACGCATCGCTGCTATTTCAGCATCGTGATGCAGTGCCTGCCTGCGCTTGAATTCCTCAAGCGGCAGTCCATCGAGTTCAGGGTTACCCAGTTTGCCCAGAAATGAGGAAACTGGCTGTAAGTTGTCCACGGTAATATTGTTTGCTATGTAGATAGAATCATTCCTCAACAAGTCCCGCAAAAAGGGAATTTGCATCATTTTTTGTTTGATATTATCCAGGATCGGTTCATCAAGATAGCGGGTGCCAATCCGGTAGTCACCGGAATAATGAAACCAGTTATGTTGACGTAACATAGCTGCAAGACGAGTCTTACCAACACCTGACATCCCCAATAAGGTGATTGATTTGTGTTCCCAGTTACGAAATTCTTCTATGCCTAGCTTCATGTTTTACTCCGGATTTGGCATATTGTATGTGTTTGAGCAGTCAATTGACAATTGAGTTGCCCTGGGTTTTTAGGTTTCGGACGGTAATCCTGGTTATGTTTTATGCTAGCATGCCGGTAAGGAAGATGAATA
>JASFLL010000016.1:0-10266 GCA_050118115.1 Thioalkalispiraceae bacterium | reverse complement strand
CCCGCGAGCGAGACGAATGGTGTATTTCAGTTGACACTGGTAGCGGCGATCATTGCAGTATTTATTGGCCTGTTGTTGTTACAGCAGGCACTCAAATCTGGTAGTTCGCAGTTACGCGAACGTATATACACGCACTTGTATAACGGACTGTACATCGACGTTTATATCACCCGGATGCTGCAACGCATCTGGCCCTCGCCCATTGCCAATGCTAATTCAAATGGAGGCCAATCATGAGCACTCAAGCCACTATAATTAAAGAAGCCGAACAGGCAACTCTGGATGAGGCGAAGCACTCGGCGTCAGCTGAACGTGACACGGCCACGGATATCGCCAGGCAGCGAAACACCTCCGACAATCCGGTAGTGGATCGGCAAATCGATGCAGCTTGTGAGCGCATTGCGCCGTTGTGGCCGCTCAAACATTTCGTTGCGGTTAATCCGTTCTTCGGTTTACGTGACAAAACCTTTCAGGATGCCTCCGACACCCTGGCCCGCATCCTTGGTCACGGTATCTATATGTCTCGTGACTACTATCGCGAACAACTGGCATCCGGTCGAATCAGCCGCGATGATGTGCAACAGGCGATCACCCACTGCGGCAGTGCACTGGATGTAGCTACTGTTGAACAGACACTGAATAGCAAGGCACCGCAACCCAAAATGGGCATGGTACCAGTGAGTGAAGTACTCGAGCGTGTCGAAGGTGGATTGTGGAGCAGTTTTGTCACTGAACGGATCAGCCTGCATTGTGCGGCCTATTTTGATCTGGGACAGGCGACCATCAGCATGCCCTGGCGTAATCTGTCCCTGTATGCATCCTGGCGCAAGTCTGCTGCGATTGATATGAGTCCGGCGATGATGGGCCTGGGGGACTTTCGTCATGCGGTAAGCAAGTTACCGGAACATCCGCGTGCTGCAATTGCCTGGGCAGTACAACAACTGGGCGTGACGGATGACGCCATTGAACGTTATCTTCACGCTTCACTACTGAGTATCGGTGGCTGGGCAGCATGGGCACGCTATCTACGCTGGCAGGCCGAATTGGCCAGCGAGCAGAACGATGCCATTGTCGATCTGCTCGCGATCCGCGTGATGTGGGACGTACTGTTGTTTGAAGAAAAACGCTCACCGGCACTGGTTGCACGCTGGCGCGAGATGTTAGCAGCCAGTATGCGTCCACCTTCGAGCAAACGTCGGTCGGCTGCGGAAATCGATCGCATCATGCTGAATGCCATGGAAATTGGTTTTCAGAGTAATGTGATGTCGGCGCTGAATAAAACATTGAATGACACAGGCTCTGTCAAGTTTAACTCACGACCCGCGGTGCAGGCGGCGTTTTGCATTGATGTGCGTTCCGAGGTGTTTCGCCGATCATTGGAGACGGTGGCGCCCCAGGCACAAACGCTTGGCTTTGCCGGATTTTTTGGCATCTTTATCGAGTATGCACAGTTTGGTTCTGATACCTGCCGCTCCCATGTCCCTGTCATTTTCAATCCGGCTTATCGTATCGATGAGCGGATTAGTGAGGATGAACAGGCGAACCAGCGTGCGCTTGGAAAACGTCGTCAACGTATCGTTTTATCCAAGGTCTGGAAGGGATTTAAATTTTCGGCTTCTTCCTGTTTCTCTTTTGTCGAGGCCGCGGGCCTGATGTATGCATCCAAGTTGCTGACAGACAGTTTTGGTTGGAGCCGCCCGGTGCCAGATCCCAATCTGCATGGACTCGATAAACAAACCATTAACAAAATCGGTCCGGTGCTGGAACCACCAACGCAGGAAAACAATAGCGTACAACACCCTGTTTCGGGTATTCCGCAATCCGATTGGGTCGATCATGCCGAACGCATCCTGCGAGCCATGGCCCTGACGGATAATTTTGCGCGACTGATCCTGCTGGCAGGTCATGGTAGTAGTTCCGTGAACAACCCCCATGCGACCGGTCTCGATTGTGGCGCCTGTGCCGGTCAGACCGGCGAGGCCAGTGCCCGCGTCGTTGCAAGCTTGTTAAATCAACCGCAGGTGCGTGATGGTCTGCACCAACGTGGCATTCATATACCAGACGACAGCTGGTTCCTGGCCGCGTTGCACGATACCACAACGGATCACGTGCACCTGTTTGACACTGAAGCAATACCCGATGCACTGGCAGCTGACCTGGCGCAATTGCAGCAATGGCTGGAACAGGCCGGAGATCTTACCCGCATGCAACGCGCGACCTTGCTGGGCACAGCGGGTCTGCCGGATAAAGCCGTGGAAGCTGACGTAAACAGACGTGCACGCGACTGGTCACAGGTACGACCGGAATGGGCCCTGGCAAATAATGCAGCGTTCATTGCCGCACCACGTGAGCGAACCCTGGGCGGCGACCTGGATGGTCGAGCCTTCCTGCACGAGTATCGCTGGCAACAGGACCAGGACTTCAAAATCCTCGAGCTGATCATGACCGCCCCCATGGTCGTCGCCAACTGGATCAACATGCAGTATTACGGCTCGGTCGTGGATAATCAGACTTTTGGCAGTGGTAACAAGGTACTGCACAACGTCGTAGGCGGCGCCATTGGCGTCCTGGAAGGCAACGGCGGTGACCTGCGTGTGGGCCTGTCTATGCAGTCGCTGCACAATGGTAAAGACTGGGTACACGAACCATTGCGCCTGAGTGTATTCATCGAAGCGCCCCAGGCAGCCATCGACGATATCATCGCCCGACATGAGCTGGTTCGCCAGCTGATCGAACATAACTGGATACATCTCTTCCAGCTCAATGACAATGGCGAAACGTATCAACGTGATATGTCAGGTGTATGGCAGCAGTGTAATTTCTGATACCTGCTCGTTCATTTATATGGCATAGCAATGTCGCACTGCTCTAGCAGATTTGCCGAGTGGTGCGACATGCTGTTGATGTGACAACGTTATGGACAACAAAATTAGTATTCGTATGCATCAAGCACGAAAATGTTGTCCTATATTGAGATCATCCAGAATTTTATAATCATTCGATAGCCGGTCTTCGGCAATGGGCCGGAAATAACTGTCAGCATAGGCAACATGCACAGGGTGTGACTTGTAGCTTTCAATCACACTTTCATGTGCAAAACTTACCAGCCAGCAATAACGGTATTTACTCTTGTCATTCGTTGCGCGGCCGATCCTCACATCCAGTACGCCAGGGATGGTACTTAATTGTTGTTTACCCTTACGCAGCATAATTTGAATCACGGCCGGATCGCTTTCGCTACTGTTGTACACAATGACATGTTCAACATTGTTCCAGGTGTTGCACTGGATCAGTACTTCTGCGGCACGACCAGCGCTACGCCAGACCTGCATCATTTTTTGTACTGTAGCTGCCATTTCCTCATGGAGGTTGGCAATCATGTCGCGGTAGGTCCCTTCATCGTGTGACAGGTTGTTTCTGACCTGTTTCACTACCAGATCTGCCATGGCAGTGAAGAAATTGATTTTAGCCACGCCGTTATCGATAAGCTTCTGGTATTGCTGATCACTCAGGCCGGTGCCACCATGAATCACCAGTGGAATGTTTACACTCTCGTTGATACGTGCCAGTCGGTTGTAATCCAGACGGAGTTTACCGTTAGTCTGTCCATGCACCGTGCCGATGGAGATCGCCAGAAAGTCCACACCGGAGCGTTCTACGTAAACTTTCGCTTCTGTGGCTGAGGTCTGAACAGATTGCTCATCTTCATTTTCAGTCTTGATACCTGGCACGTAACCCAGCTCACCTTCAATCGGTACGCCACAGCTATGTGCCAGCTCCGCGGCCTCACGGGTTTTTTCAATATTGTCAGGCAGCTCTGCATGCGCACCGTCAAACATCACCCCATTGCAGCCCAGACGAATGGCAGACTGTATGGATTCCAGGCTGGTGCAGTGATCCATATGCACCGCGATAGGCACAGTGGAGCGTTTAGCCGCCTGTACCACCGCCGGCATCAGCATTTCCACATCGAACAGGTCAAAATGCGGTTCCACCACATTCAGGATGACGGGCGAACGCGTTTCTTCCGCTGCAGTGATAACTGCGCGCAAAAAATCCAGATTTACAATTTCAAACGCACCCACCGCATAGTGATTGTCATAAGCGTGATTTAATAAATCTTTCAAATTGACCAACGCCATCGCTATGCCCTTGTTTTTGAAAAAAACTACCCTTCTCCTGGCGTTAGCCCCCACGCATAGAGGGACACCGGGATGATAAGGGCACAGAATGCAATCATTTTTCTATAAATAAAAATTGGATTTTTAAATGTGGACCATAGATAAATATTTATAGACAACAATAAATGTATGAACAACAACCACCTAAACATTGTTAAAAGGCCTGATAGCCTGAAGGATAGCAGGTGAATATCAGATACACGATATATATAGATGTATTGGAATTGGCACGTTCCTTCATTGAATTGGCTCGTGTATCCCTGCACGCCTGTATCCAGTTCAACTAACATTTCGGGAACAAAATCGGACAGCGTAGCTGCTGCGAAGCGGAAGAAGGTGAGACTGGAGGTCGATAAGCTGGCAATAAACAGCTTCACACCTGCCCTAAAACATACGCAGCCAGACAAAGGTCGAATCCTGCTGGCATAACCTTTCTACATGGCAATTAGCTATATTAGAATCTCCTTATGTTTAAATCGAAATAATGAATAATGGTTTTGCTAAAAGGGCCAAACTTGGATATAAACCACAAAAGGATAAGGAAATTTAGCCTAAAATTATGAAGTTATGCTAACGTCGAAAGATGCAGGTAACCGTTACTGAGCAAGACTCATACAACCGGGGTTTGATATGAAAAAAAAAATCAACAATCCGCTGCAAACCATACTTATACTGATTCTTATCGCTGCCTCGTTCACACTGGCGAGTAATCTCAGGGCAGCAGAAACCGAATTCGATCATGATAACACCGGTTTTATTCTCAACGGTGCACATGCCAGACAGGCCTGCAATAACTGCCACAAACATGGTATTTTCAAAGGTACACCCCAGCGCTGTCAGGGATGTCATCGCTCTTCCAGCCTGTTTGCCGATACATTTAAGCCTACAAATCATATTGAAAGCAGTGACACCTGTGACGATTGTCATAATGAAAACACCTGGACAAACGCTCGCATGGATCACATGTCTATTACCGGCACCTGTATCAGTTGTCATAATGGAATCAAGGCGAGTGGTAAAACACCAACCCACTTTCAAAGCAGTAATAATTGCGATGATTGTCATCAGACCACTGGCTGGCGCCCGGCTCGGTTCGAGCATTCCGGTGTAACGGAGACCTGTTATAGCTGCCACAATGGTGTCAGGGCGACTGGCAAAGGACCCGGGCATATCGTCAGCCAGAACACCTGTGACGATTGTCATACGAATACAATTGCATGGTTACCCGCCAGGGTCGACCACTCTACCTTTACTGCCACCTGTGTCAGTTGTCATAACAACAGCCCAATCGTGGGCAAGAATACCGGTCATGTCGTAAGCCCGGATACCTGTGATGATTGCCACAGCACGAACACATGGATCCCGGCAAATATGGATCATTCAACAATCGTCAATACCTGTGTATTCTGTCATAACAACAACCCGATTGTTGGCAAAGGTGCCTCGCATATAACGAGCAGTGATGATTGTGCCAGTTGCCATAACACCAGTTCATGGAACATACCCTGAGTAAGCCGTCTGGTTTCAATCAGAATTCGCTTGCAGCAGTTGTGGTGACAGGCTGAATATTTGAAGTAAACGTATTGCTAACCGTATCCTGCGAAATAGGATAACTAACCAGGATCGCCATGTTAGATGGCAGGTTTTTTTAATCGAAGCTGCTGGAACTAACTCGATGACAGCCTGAGCCACCACCACTGCAATCGCGGTTTTGATACACCGTCCCGCTCGAGCCACCAATGTGTCTGCTTTTGCTTCTGAACCGGTTGCGGTGACAGGCTGCACATTCAGGTGTGAGTGTTTGACCTGCTGTATCCGTTGGATATGGATAACTTACAAATGTGGCCGTGTTTTGAGTATGGCAGGATTTACAGGTTGTTTTGCCAGTACGGTGGTCACCCGGATACTTTCCACCCGTGGATGTAATCGTGCATGAGTTACCATTGCTCGTGGTACCCGGACAATGATCAAACGTACTTGTACCTAACCAGCCGGTCGTCGTATGGCATCTGTCGCACGAGACAGCACCACCTGTATCAAAATGGCCATTGATACCTGTCGGTGGCTGCTGAGTTCCAATGCCACCCGGACCATGACAATCCAGACAGGTACCGGGCACAACGCCTGAGTGATCAAACTTACCATCAAGGAAGGCTCCGTCGACAGCATGACAGGCAACACAATCACCCGCCGGGTCGACGTGTGGCGGTGTTGTATAGTATCGACCATAACCAGTGGGTGTATGACAGCCTGCCGCATTACAACCACTGGTTATGCCCGTGTGGTTGACTGTCCCGGCACTGAAAGGCTGCTTGAACGAGTGACAATAGCCACAATCTTGCGTAGTTGTCGGGTGCGTGTTGGGTGCGTCAACTTTTCCAGTAGCAAATACACCATCATGGCAACTATCACAACGCTTACCGTTAATTTGTGCTGGTGTATGATCAAACAATGCAGGAATAAAGCCCGTGGTCTGGTGACACACCGCACAATCATCGCTGGTAGGGACGTGTGTGCCGTTCTTGCCTGGTGCCGTTGTGCCATCATGGCAGGAAGCACAATTACCTGTAATGCCCGTGTGATCAAACTTGGCGCCCGCAAAAGCCGTGGTGTTATGACAGCGCGAGCAATCGTACTCAGTCGATGTAGCAGGATTGATTGGTACAGCCGGATGAGTAGCCGGTTTCGTAGTGACCGCAGAAATTGAGCCATCATGGCAGCTGGCGCAATTGTCGGTGATGCCAACATGATCGAACACCGAGGGTTTAAAGGCACCGGGTACGTGACAAACATTACAATCCTGTTCCACCCCATTTACAACTGGCACTGGCACGTGGGGCGGTGTTGGATCATCAATCTTGCCTTTCGCAGTCACCCCATCATGACAGCTATCACAGCGATTACCCACAACCGGCGGTATTGTATGATCCGGATAGGCATCAGCGAAGTTTGTTGTGTTGTGGCAGTAGTTACACTCCAGGGTTGTATCCTGGTGCGGTGGCGTTGGATCATCGATCTTGCCGCGCGCACCGGCATTGCGATTCCTGGTGCTGCCATCGTGGCAGGATTCACAATTGCCCGAAATCCCTGTGTGGTTGAATATACTGTTGGCCGCCAGGAAACCACCTGGCACCATGTTGATGTGGCAGTAATGACAATCCTGGCTAGTTGGCAAGTGAGTGGCCGGGTCTTTCGCCGCCGCTGATGGCAGCGGGAAGTAGGTCGTACTATGACAGCCCTCGCAGCCATTGTCATAATTTACATGAACATTGGTATAGAAAATCGTATTCGCAAATCCGCCTGTGACCGTGGTGTCCAGATGGCACACACTGCATTCCGATTGTGCTGGAATATGATTGACCTTCTTGGGAATCGCTCCAGAAGTAACATGGTTGCCATCGTGACAGCTGGCACAGTTACTACTTACTGAGTTATAGGCATGGAAGGCACCATCTGTAAAATCAACAAAGGTTCCAGCCGTATGGCAGGTCGCACAATCCTGATCATTTGGGGTAGTCGGGATATGATCTGCGCTCTTGCCGGTCGCAAGTACACCGTCGTGACAGGTCTGACAGTTATTGCTTACGGCCACATTCGCATGGAATGACCCGCCGCTAAAGTCGACAAAGTTGTTGGTGACCGTCGCCTGATGACACACTACACAATCCTGATCAGCCGGTGTGGTTGGGATATGTGTACCTGGTTTGCCAGAAACAATCACATCATTATGACAGGTCTGACAACCATTCGTCACACCAAACGCAACGTGATCATAATAACCAGTTGCAAAGGTACCGCCGCCGGGTGGCGCATGGCAAACTTCACAATCTTCGGTCGTAAACGGTACATGATTTGCTGAGAGACCACGCCCAGTGCCACTGCCATCGGGAATATGACAGGAATCGCAACGCTCTGCCACCACCGCTGGATCAGTATGATCGATATTAAACGCCGGGAAAAAGGCATCGGTACTATGACAGCCTGCGCAATCCTGGGTGCCGATTGATGGATGCGGTGGTGTCGGATCAGAAGATGTGCCGCGCGCGTTGATACTGTTTGCCGGATCATCGTTATGGCAGGTTTTACACTCCAGGATCGTCGGATCAATGAGCCGATGTGGGAACACACCACCCATACTAAATCCATTCACGCTATGGCAGGTACGACAATCTTCAACTGCTGCATCGGTGCGCGTCATGACCGGATGTCCAGCGGGCTGATCCGTTGCGTTCACGCCACCACCCGACGGGTTGTGGCAGGAATCACAGCGTGTGGTATCCGTCAGGAAAGTACTATGGTCTGGATAGGCAGGAACAAATCCGTCAGTGGTATGACAGAAACTACAGTCACTTGTAGTGCTGTCATGAATGACCTGTGGTGTTGTCTTGCCAATTGCCGTAACCCCGTTATGACAGCGTACGCAACCGGTGGTGATACCGGTATGATTGAAACTGCCGTCAGGATTCAGGTTCAGGAAGGATGTCGTGTTATGGCATTCATCACATTCGGCCGTGGTTTGCTGATGATAGATCGACTTACCGACGGCAATCACACCATCATGACAGGTACTACAATTGGCAAACACCTCGGAATGATCAAGACCGCGACGTAACTCAAAACCAAACGTAGTATGACAGGCCTGACACAGGTTACTGGTGGCAGGATGATTACCTGACTTTGTGGGTACCGGGGCAATAGGACCGTTTCCCTGTATATAACGACCGTCATGACATTCCGAACATTGTGAAGGATAGGAAGTATGGTTACGTATGCCGGTAAGATAATCACCCGGGTTAGTCACTTCAACCAATGCCATTGCACGTTGACTGATAAGCCCCCCAGCTGTCACCACCAGTTGAATGCGATAGGTTCCTACCACATCGGCGACAAAACTTGGTTGAGCGGTTGTTTCACCCATCAGCTTCGTGGTGCTGCCGTCAGGTTGTGCGATCATAGTCCAGTTATAATTTAACGAAGCACTGGTGGTTGTGCTCGATGCCGTCCCATCCAGCATAGCGGTACTGCCAACGCGGACAGCCACAATATCACCCGCATCCGCCGTCACCGACGGTACAGGCTGATCAGAATTAGTCGTGCTGGATGAATTTCCAGATCCACCGCCACAGCTAGCCAGCATCGCCACTAGAAAAATGGCGAAACCTCTTACCAGCACTGTTGGGTACAACCTGGCTTTGTACATTTTTTCCCCTACCTGGCTTATTGCTTGTTATTCTCGTGAACTAGGGTCTACACAGCTTCAGAGTAGATCCGAATGTGTACATTTATTGTCAATTATATCGGTTCCTATTATATAAGAATGTAATATTGTTTCGTTTTGTGGTGATGTTCACACCAAAATCGCTAAACTGGTAGCAATTCGATGTGTGTCGGAGATTTAAACGGCCTAACCCCCTGTCCACAGCAAATACAGTACAACAGGCCGCCCATTCGGCTCGCATTTTTCCCGAACCGAACCAGACCAACCTATATATTCCACGCTGATGTGGGAGAGAAGGTTCCAGGTTAGTGTGAGCTCGATCACATTTTGAGCAATTTGGCTCGGCCAGTCGTGCTCAGGCCTGAAATAAATAGATTTCCCCCAGACGAATCATCTCGCCCGGAACAGCCAGCCAGTTTGCACACTTACACAATCACTGCACCTTACTAATGATTCTTCATTTCAGTCATTTAGCTCGTCATGAAAAAACAAAAGGGTGCCAAAATGCACCCTTTATTTTTTATGGCGTCCCCAAGGGAAGTACAGGGTCTTCTTTTATGTTTGGCGTCCCCACCCCAAGGGGAGTACTCGGCGCGTCCATGCGCCTCGCCCTGCGGGCCATCCTCACTACGTTCGGATGTTCCAAATTGCTCCCGGCTATTTGGTCGAACCCCTGTTACCGCCGTTAAAGAGCGAAGTATCTAACTGACTACAAAAGCTTATTTGTCTACTTGTGCTGATTCAGTGTTATATCAAAATTCCTGTCGTACTTAGTTTTTCAGAATAAACAGATGCAGGACAGAGAGAGAATATTATTCAGTGACTCTCTGACCTGCACCCTTTGTTATTTCCTAGCTGGAACATCCA
>JASFLL010000015.1:0-10547 GCA_050118115.1 Thioalkalispiraceae bacterium | reverse complement strand
TTGGTCGTTCCCGGCGAGTGGCACAGGTGTGTGGTGAGAGTTTTATCCAACATGCCATCGTTATCGATTATCCGCATAATCAAATGCGTCTGTGGGGCTGGATTAGCCAGGCTGATTTTTCAAGGCAATCTAGCGACCTGCAATACTTTTATATAAATGGTCGAATCATCCGGGATCGTATTATCAATCATGCACTGCGTTCCGCATATCAACACATCCTGCCGACCGGTCGACATGCTGCCTATGTCCTGCACCTGGATGTTGATCCTGCAGTAGTCGATATCAATGTTCATCCGACCAAGCATGAAGTGCGTTTCCGCGAATCGCGGGTGATTCATGATTTTGTGTCGCGGAGTATTCGCGATGCACTGCAACAGGACATACCCGGCACGCATAATCTGCAAACACACTCCACATACCATGCCGTGGTGAATGGTCTGCATGAATCATCTGACGCAGGCTACTCATCTGCGCTTGCCGAACATTCTGCCCGTTACCAGAATAACAGCGATACTCGCTTTGGCAATGTGCTGGCGATAGTTGCTGGCCAGTTCGCCCTCACGCAAAATCAGGAACGGTTTTTTTTACTGGATATGCAGGCGTTACTGGTCGCCTGGTTACAAACCCACTGGCAGGAACAACGTGCAAAAAATGAGATTAAATCACTGCCATTACTATTACCTGAGCGTCTTCCACTCGAACAGGATCAATTGGAACAGTATAAACAAAGTGAAAATGTTCTATCTGCCATGGGCTTTGATCTGCATTTGCTGGATGAACCGACCCTGTTGATACGCAAGATACCGTCATGGTTACAGTATTATGATATCGTTCAACTCCTGCAGCAGTTTTTGAGTCGTCCATCAGGTGACAACGATATTGAAGAATCCCTGTTCGAGGTATTGAAAAATAGTCAGCCTGACTACAAACAACTGGATCTGAATATGCTATTCCGTACGTTACCTTTCGATGATAACAATGCCTGTTGGCGTGAACTCAGTGCGGATGACCTGCATAACTTGTTAGCGAACAAATAACGAAATCTCCAATCGAGTCATGTCAGATAAGCCCCCTATAGTTTGTATTCTCGGTCCCACTGCCTCCGGTAAGACTGATCTGGCGGTGGAACTGGTCGAGCGTTATCCGATGGATATCATCAGTGTCGATTCAGCCATGGTGTATCAGGATATGGATATCGGGACGGCCAAGCCCGATCCAGAAACCCTGGCCCGTGCCCCGCATCGACTCATCGACTTCCTGGACCCTGCCGTTGCCTATTCCGCAGCAGAATTTCGCCGGGATGCACTACGTGAAATGGAGAGCAGTACTGCCCAGGGTCGGATCCCGCTGTTGGTAGGTGGTACTATGATGTATTTCAAGTCATTACTACATGGCCTGGCGGAAATGCCTGCTGCGGATGAACAGACCCGTGAGGCCCTGCTGGTAGAAGCCAGGGAGAAAGGCTGGGACAAAATGCACATCAAGCTCGCTAAAGTCGATCCCGAATCGGCGCAGCGTATTCACCCCAATGATCCGCAACGGATTTCGCGGGCACTGGAGGTCTATCAGCTGACGGGCGTACCATTATCGGCCTGGCAGGCCGAGCCCACCGAACCACTGCCGTATTCACCCCTGCTCATTGCGCTATTTCCCTCTGATCGGGCCTGGTTACATGAAAGAATTGAACGACGCTTTCATCTTATGGTCAAACAGGGGTTGGTAGATGAAGTACAGGCGCTATTTCAGCGCGGTGATCTGGATGAATCGATGCCCTCAATCAGGGCAGTGGGTTACCGCCAGGTCTGGCAATATCTACAGGGTGAGTATGATGAAAACCAGATGATTGAGCGGGGAATCATAGCGACCCGGCAGCTGGCAAAGCGGCAGCTGACCTGGCTGCGTTCGATGCCCGATTTGATCACTTTAGACTGTGTAAACAATGACTTACGGAAAGAAGTCTTGAAATTATTAAGTACATCCCCCATAACGAATTAATCTAATGGTATGCTAGACTTTTGACAGGGCAAGATTATTAGAATTAAACCTTATTGCTTTAGCGTATTAAAAGACGTCAATGAAATTCCTGGCGGATATTTATTGGGTTTATTATTTGCAAGGCATGAACAGGCCATGCCAATAATTATTATAAAGAGTACGGAGAATAACAATGAGTAAAGGGCAAGCGTTACAAGATCCATTTTTAAATGCTCTGCGTAAAGAACGCATTCCTGTTGCAATTTATCTGGTCAATGGCATTAAATTACAGGGACAGGTTGAGTCATTTGATCAATTTGTTGTATTACTGCGCAACAGCGTCAGTCAGATGGTGTACAAACATGCCATTTCGACCATCGTCCCGGCGCGCAATATCAAGTTACCTATGTCTGATGATATTCAGGGTTCCTCAAACGATTAATTTAACATTGTCTGGTCTCATCACCAGTAAGGGGTGTGTCGTTGTTTGAACGCCCAACTGGTGGTGAACGAGCCGTCCTGGTGCATCTGGATTTTTCGTCACATACCGACTCTCAGGTTATTGAAGAATTCAAGGAACTGGCCCTGGCCGCAGGTGCGGAAATTGCCTGTCTGGTCACCGGGTCGCGGCGCGCCCCCGATCCTAAATACTTTGCCGGTAGCGGTAAGGTGGAAGAAATCCTGCAGCAGGTGAAGCAGTATGATGCTGAGCTCGTGATTTTCAACCACACCTTATCCCCGATTCAGGAACGTAACCTCGAAAAGGCCCTGTCATGTCGCGTGCTGGATCGCACTGGCCTGATTCTGGATATATTTGCACAACGGGCACGAAGTCATGAAGGTAAATTGCAGGTTGAGCTGGCCCAGCTCAAGCATTTATCCACACGACTGGTCCGCGGCTGGACGCACCTGGAACGACAAAAGGGTGGTATTGGTCTGCGGGGCCCGGGTGAAACCCAGCTGGAAACGGACCGGCGCTTACTGGCGGACCGCATCAAACAGTTAAACCGCAAGCTGGAAAAGGTAAACCGTCAGCGTGAACAGGGCCGGCGGGGGCGCAAACGTGCCTCGTTACCCACGGTCTCGCTGGTTGGTTATACCAATGCGGGGAAATCGACCCTGTTCAATACCATGACTCAGGCCAATGTGTTTGCTGCAGACCAGTTATTTGCCACGCTGGATCCAACACTCAGACGAATCGAACTCAATGACAAGCAGTCTGCTATTCTCGCAGATACAGTAGGTTTTATTCGCGAGCTGCCCCATGACCTGGTGGCGGCCTTTCGTTCGACATTACAGGAAACCCGCGAAGCGGATTTATTGCTGCATGTGATTGATGCCCACGATCCCAAACGTCAGGACAACATCCATGAAGTGGATGCGGTGCTGGCAGAGATTGAAGCGGATGATCGCCCCCAGTTACTTATATATAACAAGATTGATCTGCTGGATAACATCTCGCCCAGGATCGATCGTGATGAAGAGGGCAAACCTGCCCGGGTCTGGCTGTCAGCCAAAACCGGTGAGGGTCTGGAGGATCTCAAACAGGCTATCACTGAGTTACTTCAGGAAGCCACCGTTGAAGAGTCATTGCTACTGGGGCATGAACAGGGCAAGCTACATGCAAAATTACATGAATTAGGCACGGTCTTACTGGAAGAAACCGACAGTCAGGGACGCTGGTTAATGAATGTTCGCATGCCTGCCTCGATCTGGCAGGGCCTGGACAAGCATTTTAAGCTAAATGACTGTGTTTGTGAGAATTCAGGACAGGATCGTCTTGCGATAGAGAGCAAGGCTCCCTAGAATTCCGTCTTAATACTATCAAACGACCATTCGTAAACTTTTGGAGCATCACATGGCGTGGAATGAGCCCGGTAATTCCGGGGATAAAGACAAAGACCCCTGGGGTAACCAGGGCGGCAAGGGCGGCAACGATGGCCCACCCGATCTGGAAGATGTCGTAAAAAACCTGCAGGACAAAGTCACAAGTATTTTCGGTGGTCGTAAAGGCGGCGGAGGCGGCGGCGGTCGTGGACGCTCCGGAGGCGGTATGAGTTCGATGAGCTTTGGGCTGATCTTTGTGGTGATTATCGCGATATGGGCCTTCTCGGGTATATATATAGTCAATGACGGTACCCGCGGGGTTGTATTGCAGTTTGGTAAATTCGATAAAATTACCAAGCCGGGACCACACTGGTACCCGCGCTTTATCCAGAGTGTTGATATCGTTGAAGTGGACAAGAGTCGTAGTGTCCGCGTCGGTGTGACTAACGAAGAGTCATTGATGTTGACCAAGGACGAGAACATCGTCGATGTGAAATTCGAAGTGCAATACAAGGTTAAGGACGCCAAGAATTATCTGTTCAGCGTGGTCGACCCTGATGAAACCATCAAGGCCGCAGCAGAAAGCGCCTTGCGTGAAATAGTCGGTACCAGTGCCATGAACTATGTACTGGAACGTAATGATGTTGCTGAACTTACCGGCCAGCTGATTCAGAATATTCTGGATCGCTATGATACGGGGCTGCTGGTTGAAGAGGCCAACCTGGTTTATTCGGAGGCACCGGAAGAAGTCAAACCGGCCTTTGATGATGTCAACAGTGCTGAGCAGGATCGTGACCGCTTCATTGAAGAGGCGCGCAAGTATCAAAACCAGATTGTACCGATTGCGCGTGGTGAGGCTGCGCGTGTTCAGCAGGAAGCCGAAGCCTATATGGCGGAGAAAATTGCCAGGGCCGAAGGTGATGCCAAACGCTTTAACCAGTTACTGGTGGAGTACCGCAAGGCACCCAAGGTTACTCGTGAGCGTCTCTATATTGAGACCATGGAAGAGGTCCTGTCCAAAAACGACAAAGTCATGATCGACGTGAAGAAAAGCAACAACATGCTGTATATCCCAATCGACCAGCTCAACAAACAACGTCAACAGAGCGTAGTAACCGGTAATAGCAGTGATGCAACCAATAGCAGCAATATCGGTACCTCGACCTCGAGCAGCAGTGACCCCAGAGATCGGTCTCGTTCTCGTAGCCGCCAATGGGAGGTGCAGCCATGAGTAATCGTCAAATATTTATCCTGGTTGTTATCGTCCTGGTTGCGATAATTGGTTATTCCTCGGTATTTACTGTAAATGAACGTGAACAGGCGATTAAATTCAGACTGGGTGAAATTGTTAAATCGGACTATAAGCCGGGTATTTATGGCCAGGTGCCATTCATCAACAACGTACTCAAATTTGAACGCCGTATCCTGACCCTGGATGTGCGACCAACGGAATACCTGACCAAGGAAAAGAAACGCCTGGTGGTGGATTTCTTTGCCAAGTGGCGCATTAACGATGTTGAAAAATTCTATCGCACCATGTCAGCTGGCGATATGAATACTGCGAGACAACGTATTTATAACATCATCAACAACGGCCTTAAGAGCCAGTTTAGTAAATACAGCCTGAGTGAACTGGTATCAGGAGTACGTCTGGTAGAGTTGAAGAAAGGTTCAAAAGAACTGAAGGACCTACGTGCCCACGTGATGACAACTATTACGGCACAAGCAAATGCCCAGGTGGAAAAATACGGTATCTCGATTGTTGATATCCGCATCAAGCGTATCGACCTGACGACCAAGATCAGTAAAGACGTGTTCCGTCGTATGCAGTCAGAACGTCAACAATTTGCTGCGGATATTCGCTCCCGAGGTAAGGAAGAAGCGGAAAGACGCCGTGCCGATGCTGATCGTCAACGTACTATCATACTTGCTAATGCCTATAAGAGTGCGCAGAACTTGCGTGGTGAAGGTGATGCCAAGGCGGCCGAGATCTATGCCAACGCCTATAATAAGGACCGTGAATTTTATGCCTTTTATCGTAGCCTGGATGCTTATAAAAAATCCTTTACCGGTAAGAATGATATCCTGGTGTTAGAACCGGATTCAGAATTCTTTAATTACTTTAAACAGAACAAACCAAAGTAATTATCAAACTGAAACACAGACCGGGCGTTGCGTGTTTTCCAGATAGCAGGAAATCACGAAAACGCCCGGGTTTTTTTTGAGATAAAAATGAACGATATCATCTGGATCGCCTTCGCCCTGTTTCTGGTATTTGAAGGTTTGCTGCCCGCGATTAATCCACAAATGTATCGCCAGTTGGTACAATTGGTCAGCGAGCGCGATGATAAAACAATGCGTATAATCGGAATTTCCATGATGGTGTTGGGAGCCATCATTATTTACATGCTGAAACACTAACAATGAATAACGAGACATGGTTACTGCCGGAAGGCATTGAAGAGGTGTTGCCTCCCCAGGCAGAGTATCTGGAAGGCAAACGTCGACTATTGCTTGACCTGTATCGCAGCTGGGGCTACGAACTGGTGATGCCGCCCTTTATCGAATACCTGGAATCGCTGCTGACCGGTACCGGTGATGACCTTGACCTGAAGACATTTAAACTCACCGATCAAATGAACGGCCGCCTGATGGGTGTACGTGCCGATATGACACCCCAGGTGGCGCGCATCGATGCTCACCAGCTGGCTCGCGAGACGCCGACCCGTCTTTGTTACATGGGCACAGTCCTGCATACCCGCGCCGAAGGCTTCGATGCTTCACGTGCGCCGTTACAGATTGGCCTTGAACTCTACGGCCACAAAGGGGCGGAGAGTGATGTGGAAGTCTTTCAGCTGATGGTGGAAACACTGGCACTGTGTGGTGTGAAAAATGTGTATTTTGACCTGGGTCATGTCGGTGTGTACCGTGGCCTGGTCAGGCAGGCAGGCTTAAATGCCGATCAGGAAGCCGATTTGTTTGATGCCTTACAGCGAAAAGCCAAGCCTGAAATCAGCCAGATGTTAACCGATTGGCAGCTGGATAAAAAGGTCAATGACATGTTGCTGGCACTGGCCGATCTTAATGGCGATGGTGAAGTGCTGGATAAAGCAGATAAGATATTTGCTGCCGCCAATAAGGAAGTAAAAGCAGCCATTACTGAACTACGTGATATTGCAGATGCAATTACAGCACGTATTCCGGATATCAGTTTGCATTATGACCTGGCTGAATTGCGTGGCTATCATTACCATACCGGTGTGGTGTTTGCGGCCTTTGTCAGTGAAAAAGGTTCGGCCATTGCCCAGGGTGGGCGTTATGATGGCATTGGTAAGGTGTTTGGGAATGCCAGACCCGCCACCGGTTTTAGCAGCGATTTAAAAACTCTATTGGCTTTTGATAGTGAACCAGTGGTACAACAGGCCGGTATTTTTGCGCCGAATAATTCAGATACAGCTTTACAGTCAGCGATTGCCGCGGCCCGCAACAACGGTGAACGCGTAATCGTGAATCTGCCCGGACAGAGCGGGGATGCGAAAGCCATGAATTGTGATCGGCAGTTCGTCAGTGAAAAAGGCGAATGGGTGATTAAACCGGTTTAAATCTTTATATCTTCGGGGAAGGTCTTTTATGGGTAAGAATGTTATTGTCATCGGCACGCAATGGGGTGACGAAGGTAAAGGCAAGGTCGTCGACCTGCTAACAGAACGTGCCGATGGTGTCGTGCGTTTTCAGGGTGGCCATAACGCTGGGCATACACTTGTTATCGATGGTAAAAAGACCGTTCTGCACTTAATCCCATCGGGTATCTTGCGTGACAATGTGACCTGCATGATTGGTAATGGTGTGGTACTGGCACCGGATGCCCTGATGGCCGAACTGGACATGCTTGATGAAAGTGGTGTGAACGTGGATGGTCGCCTGTTTATCAGTGAAGCCTGTACACTTATTCTTCCTTATCACATTGCCCTGGACCAGGCGCGTGAGATTGCACGTGGTAAAAAGGCCATTGGCACCACCGGGCGTGGAATTGGTCCGGCCTATGAAGACAAGATTTCACGTCGTGGTTTGAAAGTCGGTGATATGTTACACCGGGAACGTTTTGCAGCACGCCTGGGTGAAGTGCTCGATTATCACAACTTTGCCCTGAAGAATTATTTCAAAGTGGACACCGTTGATTTCCAGCAGGTGCTTGATGAAGGCCTGGAGATGGCGGAAAAGATCCGTCCCATGGTGGCCGATGTCACCGGCATGCTGCACACGATGCGAACCGAGGGCAAGAACATCATGTTTGAAGGTGCGCAGGGGACATTACTGGATATCGATCATGGTACCTATCCCTATGTGACTTCATCGAATCCTACCGCCGGCGGAGCCTGTACCGGGACCGGCGTCGGGCCACGTGATATCGATTATGTACTGGGGATTACCAAGGCCTATACCACGCGTGTTGGTGCCGGTCCGTTTCCAACTGAACTGTATGACGGTGCCGCCTTGAATGATCCTATTGGTGCCCACCTGGCCAAAGAGGGCCATGAATTCGGTGCCACCACCGGACGTGCCCGTCGTTGTGGCTGGCTGGATGCGGTCTCTTTACGACGTTCTGCGCAGATCAATTCACTATCTGGAATATGCCTGACAAAAATGGATGTGCTGGACGGTCTTGAATCCCTGCGCATTGCCGTGGGCTACGAAGTGGATGGAAAACCGGTTGAAACCCCGCCCATTGGTGCTGATGCCTATGAGCAATGTATGCCTACTTATATAGATATGCCGGGCTGGACACAGTCAACGGTTGGCATAAAAAGCTATGACGACCTGCCGGATAACGCCAGGGCCTATATCAAGAAGATCGAAGAGGTCGTCGGTGTACCGGTTGATATCATTTCCACCGGGCCTGATCGAGTTGAGACAATAGTTTTGAGAGACCCGTTTGCATGATGGATTATTCAGCTGTGGTTTTTCATTCCCGCATTCCCATTCAACAGTTCATTAGCAGTAGCTAATATTCCGCACTGATAATAGCTTCATAATTGTATGTTTAATGCTGAAAATCAGAAATAAAGCAGGATTAAACACGTATAAACATAAAGTATTCACCCCAAAAGCCGAAAACTGTCTAAGGTACTGACTTTAAAGGCTTAGATTACCAGCCGTGTCGTTAGTCAGTATCAATCACTTATAAAACTAAGAACAGGTTGGTAAGGCTAATGGCTAGAGTATTCAAGTTTGATTTTGTAGATGATTTTTTTCGATCGAAAATCGGACGGCTTCCTATTCGGAGAAAACTAACGGTAGGTTTTGGCACGATCCTGTCCTTTATGGCGGTGATTGTTGTTGTCGCCGTGATAGGTCTGTTTTTAGTCCTCAATAATATTAATTTGGTCGTTAAGGATCATCAACCAACAGTATTTGCTTCTGCAAAGCTGGGGCAATATATCAAGGATGCATCCGGCTCCCTGGGACTTTATCTACTTGGCAAAGAGGAACTGCACAAAAAAAATTACAAACATGCGCTGACTAAAATAGAATCAACGCTGGATGAGCTGAGTAAGCAGGAGACGATTCAGGACGATGCGGATTCGCTACTTTTTGTTCAGGCAATAAAAAAAGATATAGAAAATCTCAAGCGATATGAATCGAAATTTTTTGAACTTGCCAGTTCGGATATTGCCAATTTCCCAGGTATTCTTTATGCCTCTGAAAACCTCAATCCCATCAGCCGGGACATTCTTAACAATATAAACAATATGCTCCTCACGGAACAGGATGAGCCAGCGAGTGAGGCGCGAAGAAAATTGTTGTTTGCAATCGGTGGTTTGCGCTATGGCTGGACCAGCGTAATGAACTCTGTACGGGCCTACCTTGCAGATCGCTCAGATCGGTCGGTGCAGAATATCAAGTTATTTCAGGAAAAGTCCCAGCTGGATATTGACCGAATTAATAAGCTTTCAAAACAACAGGAAAGTGAACTGCGCTTTGATCAGGCTGATGCCTTTGAACAAATCATTGCCTTACGTGAGAAGTTCTTCCAGAACATTGAGAACTTATACAAGATACATAGTAGTAATGAATGGCGTCAGGATGCATCCCTGATGCGCACGGAAGTGGGACCAATTCTGCGCGATATCGATGTGAACCTGAACCAACTGGAAAACAGGGCCCAGCAAAAAATTGATGACGCAAATTCTTATCTTATGGCGGAAGTCATAGTGATTATTATTATCGCATTGTTAATGTTATTGGCTGCATTTATTGCGGCACGCCGTATATCCGGTCAAATCATTAAAGGTATTGTTACTCCACTGAATGAAGTTGTTGATGCCACCGGCAAGATCGCGGCAGGTGATTTGACTGTTACGCTTGATGAAACAACCGATGACGAGATTGGACAGCTAATTAGCTCGCTCAACATGATGGCCGTTAATCTGGCGGCCCTGGTTTCCAGTGTGAAGAAGTCAGGCATTCAGGTCACATCATCATCTACGGAAATAGCGGCCACCGCAAAACAACAGGAGGCTACTGTTACCGAGCAGGCGGCAACGGCTAATCAGATTTCGACCACGGCCACGGAAATATCCGCAACCGTCCAGGGCCTGGTGAAGACCATGGATGAAGTAACGGGTGTAACTGAAACGACTGCAAATGCAGCTGCAGACAGTCAATCTGCGTTAGCATCCATGGAGCAGACCATGCATCACATGATGGATGCCACGGCCAGTATTGGATCGAAACTTTCCGTGTTA
>JASFLL010000014.1:0-10970 GCA_050118115.1 Thioalkalispiraceae bacterium | reverse complement strand
AAGAGTCTTTCGGAAGATGTCGTGGCTGAGATTGCAGCGAAAGACAAAATGGGCAAACAGGTTTACGCGTCGTTTAAAAAATTCCGTGATCAGGCCATGGCCTGGCATGATGTTTCAGAATTTGCCTATTACAAAGCGCGCAAGTTATAGGCTAAAAAAGTAGAGGCCGAATTATCATGATCAGGGATGAGCATAGTGGGAGGGAAATGGAACATGTATATAAACCGCCAGCATCGGACCTGGAAAACGATGTAGAAACATATAGTCTGGATTACAAACTCTATAAAGTCTCCGGGATAGGGGTTGCCACTTTTTTTGGTTCGATCCTGGCAGGCGGGCTGTTAATGTCCAGGAATTATAAACACCTGGGGAAAGAACTGGAGGCCAGGAAAGCATTAATTTATTCTTTCCTGGCGACGTTCTTTATCTTACTTATCGCATTCCTGATTCCAGATGATGTGCATATCCCGAACCTGGTTTTTACGATCCCGCAAATCATTGTGATGGTACAGATCGCAAAAAGTGAGCAGGGGCAGGCGATTCAGGATCACGAACAACGTGGCGGGGCACTGGCTTCGAACTGGTTGGCGTTTGGTATATCCATCCTGGTTGCGCTCGCCATCTTTGCCATTATTGTCCTTATTGCGATGTTGTTCCTTTAAGATGGATTCGTGCCCAGTAAATGCAATCACTGTTATTGAAAATTACTCACCAAACTCTATGGCCTCTCGTACTGCATTTACTCCGGCCATCGCACACTCGTGATCGACATCACCCGGTGTCTTTTTGGCAGGTGCGCCCGAGACACCAATTGCACCGTACATGTAACCGGCAATCTTGACCGGGACTCCGCCGCCTACCAGGGAAAGTCTCGGTGTCCCTTTAAGAAATTCAAGGCGTTTGGTTAATTCAATCGTATCGCCCTGGAAGGTCGCGGCGGTATAGGCCTTGTCCTGCGAGATAGTAATCGTATGTGCGCCCGAGAGTGGGTTGCGGGCAAAGCTAATCAGTGTTCCATATCGATCAACGACTGCAACCGAAACCTGATAACCCATTTTGTTACAGGTTTGTTCAGCGACTGTGGCTGCCTTGATGGCCATAACAGTCGACAGGACTCGGGTTGACAGGTAGGCCTTATTTTCCGCAGCCGTAGCAGTGGAAGATAAGGCAAGCTGAATAACCAGGACTGTATACACAAAAATGAATTTGTTGAGCATCGTTCATCACCTCGCATTAATTATCATTTTCCTCGAAATCCAGGGACGCAGAATTTATACAATAGCGTAACCCGGTCGGTTGTGGCCCGTCTTCGAAAACATGTCCCAGATGTGCGCCACATTTGTTGCAATGCACTTCAACACGAATCATGCCGTGACTGCTATCGCGGGTCTCGCCAATAGCATCAGCATGACTGGGTTGATAAAAGCTTGGCCAGCCGGTGCCGGAATCAAATTTTGTGTCAGAATCAAACAGCTGTTCACCACAGCACTTACACAAATACTGGCCGGATTGCTTATTGTCCCAGTACTTTCCGGTGAAGGGGCGTTCGGTACCTTGCTGGCGGGTAATATAAAACTCCTCGTCACTGAGTTTGGACTTCCATTCCTCATCCGATTTGTTGACGTTCTCATTCATACCTGTACCTCGGCTGTATGTGATTTGTCTGTATAGGATCAGTTTAGTTGAAGTTTGCCCTTGGTAACACGCCCGTCGGGATAAAACATAAGGTTAGCGTCCGCGTCAGGGTGGCTTTTCGAGATCGCATGCTCATCCAGCTGGATGTCAGTGTTTGAAACCGTAATGCTATGCCCCTGCCAGGAAATCTTGCCCCGTCCAGAGATCCATAGATTGGCTGTATCTTCACGCAATATTTCAAATTGTGAACTGTTAAATTTCACGGCAGATTTTTTTTTCTCACCAACCAGCATGATATGCCAGTGATCATTAATGTGTAGAACCAAATGGTGCGGTATATGCTGCATCATCCATAATGCGGTAAGGAAAGCAGCAACAATAAAAACGACCGCAAAAACTTTTGATCTGGTCATTGGCGTCAGACCTTGTCAGCAAGCCAGGTTGCCAACTCAGGCCAGATAGCCAGTAAAAGTAACGTAATCAGCTGGATAGCGATAAAAGGTATGACACCCTTATAAATATGCAAAGTCGTTATTTCAGGTGGCGCCACCCCGCGTACATAGAAGAGGGAAAATCCAAATGGTGGCGTCAAAAAAGAGGTCTGCAAATTAATTGCTATCATGACACCAAACCAGACCGGACTCACTATATGGGAAGGATCCTGTATGCCTGTCGCCGGGTCATAACCAAACATGAAAATAATAGGTGCGACGATCGGGACGATAACCAGACTGATTTCAACAAAATCGAGAATGAAGCCCAGCAGGAACATGATCAGCATTACCACGAACATGGCACCGAATACTCCACCTGGTAAATCAGATAGCAGTGACTCAACGATGGCATTACCGCCAAAGCCCTTGAACGTTGCGGTAAATAACATCGCGCCGATAAAGATAAGAAATACCATGCTGGAAATCTTGACGGTGGATTGCATGACCTCGCGCAATGTATCGAAGCGGATGCGCTTGAAATTCAGCATGTAAAACAGGAAAACTGCGAGTAAGGCGATACTTGCTGCAAGCTTTATATTAATCACCGCGAGCAGAATAAAAACAACAAGCACAATAAAAATACCAAGTGCGAATCGGTGACGATTAACAGAGGCAAAATAATGACGATAAACCGTGATATCAACAAGCTTGCCATTGATAGTGGCCAGTATCATGGCACCCACCGCTCCCACGGCTGCGGCTTCATAAGCCGCGGCGGCGCCAACAAAGATAGCACCGAGTACCAGGATGATTAATACGATAGGGGGTACCAAAGAGGTCAGGGTCTGGATGAATAGCTGTTTGCCGGATATGTTGCGTTCCTCTTTGGGTATCGCAGGCATGGCGTCTGGTTTAAAGATAGCGATGGCAATCAGGTAGACAAGATAGAGCCCGACCAGGATCAGTCCGGGAATCAGGGCGCCGGCAAACAGATCGCCCACTGAAACCGTATCCGGTGAGAAGTTGTTCATGGTGGACTGGGCATTTTGATATTCCGTTGCAATTTGATCGCCCAGCAGGATCAGGACGATAGAGGGCGGGATTATCTGCCCTAGTGTGCCCGAGGCACATATGGTACCGGCTGCAATTTTCGGATCATAATTGCGTTTGAGCATGGTCGGTAAAGAGAGCAAGCCCATGGTGACACAGGTTGCACCAACGATACCCGTACTGGCAGCCAGTAACATCCCAACGATCAATACCGAGATACCGAGGCCGCCGCGTAGTGGACCGAATAACAGACCCATGGTCTCCAGTAATTGTTCAGCAACCTTGGAGCGCTCCAGCATAACGCCCATAAATACAAACAGCGGAACGGCAATCAACATATCGCGCCGGCTGATTAAATCAGTCAGGTTGTTATCAAATAAATTCATTGCCGTGTCGTCAAAGGTGCCTGGCATGAAATAGATACCAATGAAGTAAAACACCAGGGCAGTGCCGCCATAGGCAAAGGCAACAGGGTAGCCACTTAACAGAACTGCAAAGACGGACAGGACTAACAGGATGATCATCAGCTCAGGCAGCAGCATCACATCGCCCCTGTCTTGTCTGCGTGGTGTCTGCTCAGAAGCAAACCGTTTTTAATCACCATTGCCAGTCCCTGCAGGAACAGCAGGGCAGGCATCAGTAACATCGTACTTTTCAGAATGTAGGCGAAGTCCAGACCGCCGGTACGTTGTGAGGCTTCAAGTTCCTGCCAGGAAGTGATGACTCCATGCCAGCTGCTGATAAAGATAAATACGCAGACTGGGAACAGTAAAAACAGGGTGCCGAGCAAGTCGACCAGGGCCTTTTTACCAGCTGACATATCCCGATAGAAAATGTCGACCCGAACATGTGAGTCATGGTTGAGGGTGTAGGCGGCACCGATCATGAACACGTAGGCATGCAGATAATTGACGATTTCCTGTAGCCATACCCAGCCAAGGTCAAACACAAAGCGCAGGACCACGACACAGAACATGACCAGGACCATGCTCAGAGTCAGCCAGGCGATGCTGCGTCCGGTCCACTGGATCAGGAGTTCCAGTCGCTCTGCAATCTGATTAGGTCTCGTTTTTGGCATGGTGAGTTAGTTGGTGCTTACTTTAAATATTATGAGGATGAAGGCATTGAGTGGGGAAGTTATACACATGATTAAAAATCAAATAGTTAGTTGACATAAAACTGACATATACAGGTTTGGGGCTATAAAATGTATGTAACTACTTGTTTTTATATTAGTTTCTTACTCGACAAAATAGCTATCTCGTTGATTTGTTTTGCAGAACGCTCAACGGCTGCGCTGGAATCTGGATTTTCCACAAAGTTATCCACAGGCCGATGATTATTTCACCACTCCAACAGGATCCATTCATTGATGGGTGGTACACCATCCAGGTCATCATGGCGGGTTTCTAAATCACCGTCACCATCCTTATCAACCAGATAGTATGGCTTGCCCTTCTTGGGCGTGATTTTAACGTAACGCAGACGTCCATTCACGCGATACTCTTCGATGCGCATGTCCTTCCGCTGGATAATATTGACCTCCGGCCTGGGGATATTTCGGCTATCGTCCGACTCCCTGGCAGTTGAAGGAGGGGGCGGCGGCGATGATGCCGCTTCTGACTCGCCTGTCGAAGGAGGTAATGAGGGAGGCGGGGAGACCGCTTCTTCACTGCTCTGGGTATTTTCACCAGGCCTGGGCGGGGCTGCTGCGTCTTCAGCATACACGACGACCGTCGTTACCATAGTTAGTAACAGGCATAATGCTGCCGGCAGGCTAAAGTTGCAGCAGTTTTTCTGCTTCTTCGGCGGATGGCTCAAAGCCACGCTGTTCATAATGCGAGAAGATGGCATCTAATACTTCCTGTGGAGTTTCCAAAATTTTAATCAGGTCGAGATCATCAGGGTCGATGGTCTTTTCCTGGACCAGGCTGGTCTTGAACCAGTCAATCAAGCCTTCCCAAAAAGGTCTGTGTACCAGAATTATCGGTATCTTACGAGTCTTGCCTGTCTGTACCAGGGTTAATATTTCAGCCAGTTCATCCAGGGTACCGAATCCCCCCGGCATAACAACGTAGGCCGAGGCATATTTTACAAACATGACCTTGCGCGAGAAGAAATGGCGAAAGCTGAGCGAGATATCCTGGTACGGGTTACCGATTTGTTCGTGGGGCAACTGGATGTTGAGGCCAATACTGGGGGAACGGCCTTTATAAGCACCAAGGTTAGCGGCTTCCATGATACCCGGTCCGCCACCACTGACCACGGAAAAACCGGCATCAGATAATTCCCGCGCAATATCCACCGTTAACTTGTAATAAGGGTGATCCGACTGGGTTCTGGCGGAACCAAAAATGCTGATAGAAGGTTTGATACAGGCCAGGCGTTCAAAGCCTTCGACAAATTCTGCCATGATCTGGAAAATCTTCCAGGATTCACGGGACAGCAGGCTATCGTTAATTGGCGCGAAACCAGGATGGTTTTGTTTAATGCGTTCGTCCATGCAATTCCTTACGATGTCTATCTTGCTATATCTCAATCAGGATCAAAAGTTTAGCGCCTTGTGTCAGCTTACACCAGTTTTGTGCTGCTATCTCGATTGCTGGTCAGTGCCACATAAATTGATGATAATGTCAGGTTATGAGTCCAGCCAATAAAAAACCTTATAAGCTAATCCTGGTCGACGGGTCGTCCTACCTGTTTCGCGCCTATCATGTTATGCAGGATTTCAGTAATTCCAAAGGCGAACCGACCGGTGCTATCTATGGCGTGATTAACATGATGAAGCGCCTGCAAAAAGACTATCCGGATGATCATATTGCGGTAGTTTTTGATGCCAAGGGTAAGACTTTTCGCAATGACATGTATCCTGAATACAAGGCCAATCGTCCCCCCATGCAGGATGAGTTGCGGGTCCAGATCAGGCCAATCCATGAAATCATTAAAGCCATGGGTTTCCCACTGTTATGTGTCGATGGCGTAGAGGCGGATGATGTGATCGGCACGCTCGCGCACGAAGCCAGTGACCAGGGTCTGGAGACGATCATCTCCACTGGCGATAAAGATATGGCACAACTGGTAAACGACCACGTTACCTTGATCAATACCATGACAGATACCTCGATGGATCGCGAGGGTGTTGTCGATAAGTTTGGGGTCAAGCCAGAACAGATTATTGATTATTTAACCTTGATCGGTGACAAGGTCGATAATATTCCCGGTGTGCCCAAGGTCGGACCCAAAACGGCGGTCAAATGGCTGCAGGAATATGGAACACTGGAAAATATCATTGAACATGCCGATGAGTTCAAAGGTAAAGTGGGTGAATATCTAAGAGACAGCCTGGAACAGCTTCCACTTTCCAAACAACTTGTCACTATAAAACGTGATGTCGAGCTGGATGTCACCCCTGATCAACTACTCATGTCGCAACCTGACAATGAGACCCTACGTAAAAATTATTCGCGGTTTGAGTTCAGAACCTGGCTGGAACAGGTCCTCGATGCAGAGAGTGGCAAAGAGTTACCTGAAAAAAATGATTTGGAAAAAAAATACGAAACGGTTCTTGATCAAAAACACCTGGACGAATGGCTGGCCCGTATTAAAAAAGCGGAGGTGTTTGCCTTTGACCTGGAGACAACCAGCCTGGACTATATGCGGGCCGAGATCGTTGGTATTGCGTTAGCGGACAAACCCGGCCATG
Source organism: Thioalkalispiraceae bacterium (assembly GCA_050118115.1). Classification (GTDB taxonomy): domain Bacteria; phylum Pseudomonadota; class Gammaproteobacteria; order UBA6429; family Thiohalophilaceae; genus SZUA-24. The sequence goes on along the minus strand of JASFLL010000014.1, from coordinate 4,148 downwards.
CCGCTTACATCCCGGTTGCACATGATTACATGGAAGCACCAGACCAATTGAATAGAGATGATGTACTTAAGCAGCTGAAACCGGTACTTGAAGATAAAAAACAAAGAAAACTGGGACAGAATCTTAAATACGATATGAGTGTCCTGGCCAACTATGATATTAACTTAACCGGAATTGCTTATGACACTATGCTGGAGTCTTATGTTCTGGATAGCACGGCTTCGCGGCATGACATGGATACCCTGGCTCTCAGGCATTTAAGCCATAAAACGATTCATTATGAAGATGTAGCGGGCAAGGGTGCCAAACAGATAGGCTTCAATGAAGTCAGCATTGAGGTTGCCAGCGAATATGCTGCAGAGGATGCAGATGTGACGTATCAGTTACATGAAAAACTGTGGCCGCAATTACAGCAGCATAAAACCCTGGTTGATGTCTTCAACAATATTGAGTTGCCATTGATTCCGGTTTTGTCACGCATGGAAAGAACCGGTGTCCTGATCGACAGGGATAAACTTTTAAAACAGAGTGAACAGATTGCAAAACGCCTGGTTGAGCTGGAGCAGGCGGCTTATAAGGAAGCCGGTGAAGAATTTAATCTGGGATCGCCCAAACAGATCCAGACCATCCTGTTTGATAAATTAGGCTTACCCATCATATCCAAAACACCCAAGGGTCAACCTTCAACAGCTGAACCGGTATTGCAGGAACTGGCAGAAGACTACGCGTTACCTAAATTAATTTTAGAAACACGTGGCCTGGCAAAACTGAAATCAACTTACACCGATAAACTGCCTGAAATGATCAATTCGCAGACCGGGCGAGTGCATACTTCTTATCATCAGGCGGTTGCTGCGACCGGCCGCTTATCTTCTTCGGAACCGAATTTACAAAATATACCGATTCGAAGTGAAGAGGGGCGTCGCATTCGCCAGGCATTTATTGCCGAGTCAGGTTATCAGGTGGTTGCTGCCGATTATTCACAAATTGAATTGCGTATCATGGCGCATCTTTCCGGTGACAAAGGTTTGCTGAAAGCTTTTGAAGCGGGAGAAGACATTCATCGTGCCACGGCATCTGAAGTGTTTGCGGGTGGCGGTGAAGTGACTTCTGAACAACGTCGATCCGCAAAAGCCATTAACTTTGGTTTGATCTATGGCATGTCAGCGTTTGGTCTGGCAAAACAACTGGGTGTGGGTCGTGCTGAGGCGCAGTCATATATTGATTTATATTTTTCCCGTTACCCAGGCGTTAAAACATATATGGAACAAACACGTGAGCGTGCACGTGAACAGGGATATGTTGAAACCGTTTTCGGTCGTCGTCTGTATTTACATGAGATCAATTCATCCAACGCAATGCGACGCCAATACGCGGAACGTACTGCGATTAATGCACCGATGCAGGGAACGGCTGCAGACATTATCAAGCGTGCGATGATTCAACTGGATGAAATTATTTTCAGGCAACAACTCGATATGAAAATGATCATGCAGGTACATGATGAACTCGTGTTCGAAGTGAAAGACAATATGCTTGAGGATTGTAAGGAAATCATACGTGACACCATGGCGAGTGCCGCAACTTTATCTGTTCCTTTAATCGTTGATATTGGTGTGGGTAATGACTGGGATCAGGCGCACTAATACATCACTGGTATTCTTTACAAAACTGGTTCAGACTAGCAGTTAAATAAGTCCAGAGAGGGTTGAACTTTTTCCTTTAGTACCTATCAAAGGTAACAAGACTTTTATGAAGTTTTGGTTAGGTTTTTAGAGAGTTTTCCCGACCCCCTCCCTGGCGGGATAACTTAACACTCGATTCCCCAAGTCGAGTGTTTATTTAGCCCCAGGTGTTATTCCCCCAATACCTGGGGTTTTTCTTTGTCTGCGATTTCTCAGTCGAGACTATTTACACAATTTCACACTCTTGGACTATAAATCCCATGAAATCTGACTGATTTTGTCTATTATTTAAGGGTTCGACAGCTGGTTCCCACAACTCCTCCCTGGTGGAAACCAACTCATCTCGATGCCCAATTGAGATGGCGAAATTGCCCCGACGCATCCCTTCCCCATACGTCGGGGTTTTTTTATCCACCTGATTTAATTAATAAAATATCTTAACTGGAGGCTTGGTTATAGCCAAGCCACTGGCAAATATGCCGGCGGGCTTCCGGGACGCCCTGGTTATTGTGGGATGAAAATAACTGGACAGTGACATCCGGCAGGCCGTCCAGGGCTTTACGGACCTGAAGCAAGGTGTTGTTAGCGGGCCCTTTTTTGAGTTTATCCGCCTTGGTGAGCAGGACCAGCACCGGCATGCCTTTGTAAACGCACCATTCCAGCATCTGCCGGTCAAAGTCTTTGAGTGGATGGCGACAGTCCATGACCAGCACCAGCCCCTTAAGAGACTGGCGGGTTTCGAGAAACTCATCCAGGGTGCGTTCCCATGCCTGCTGCATTTTGGTTGAGACCTTGGCGTAGCCATAACCCGGAAAATCAACCAGTCTGCGCTTTGAATCGAGCTCAAAAAAGACCAGTTGCTGGGTTCTGCCCGGGGTTTTACTGGTACGAGCCAGGGACTTCTGGGCACACAAAGCATTGAGTGCGCTTGATTTTCCTGCATTTGAGCGTCCTGCAAAGGCCACTTCATATGCGTTATCTGGCGGCACATGGGCCATATCAGGGCTGCTTAGCAGGAATTTGGCCTGCTGTAAGAGGTTGCTATTTATGGACATATTGGAATTGTTTGCTTGACCCGCCATCGTACTATTTGTATAAAGGTGCCCCATTTTTATGGTGTTTTCGCCCGGGCATTATGCCTTATTTGTGGGGGACAGGCGGGAGCGATTTAACAGAATCCTATTTTTAATTTTTGGAGTAAATAAAGATGAAAAAGCTTGTAATTGCCATCTCAGCATTGGGCCTGGTTAGTGTTGCTGCTACTGCTCAGGCTTCTGGAGAGTCTACCTACAAAACAGCCTGTTTTGCATGCCACGGAACCGGTGCTGCTGGTGCACCAAAACTGGGTGACAAGGCGGCCTGGAAAGACCGTATCGCCAAAGGTACCGAGACACTGCACAAGCACGCCCTGGAAGGCTTTAAGGGTAAGAAGGGTGTTATGCCACCTAAAGGTGGTCGTGCCGATCTTAAAGATGCTGATGTTAAAGCAGCGGTTGACTACATGGTGGCACAATCAAAATGAAATTTCGTAGTGTTGTAAGTATTGCCCTACTTGCACTGGCAGTGCCCGTCTTTGCGGCGGGTAATGCCGATGCAGGGCACAGTAAATCGCAGGTCTGTGCGGGTTGCCACAATGCAGACGGTAATGCCTCAATTCCTAATTACCCCAAGCTGGCTGGCCAACATGCCAGTTACCTGGTTAAGCAACTGCAGGCCTTTAAATCCAATAAACGTAAAGATCCCATTATGAATGGCCAGGTTGCAAACCTTAGCCAGCAGGACATGGAAGATCTCGCCGCGTATTTCTCCAAGCAAAAAACCAGCATTGGTGCCGCGACCGATAAAAAGAAACGTGAATTTGGTGAACGTATCTATCGTGGCGGGATTGAGAACAAAGGTGTCGCTGCCTGTATGGGATGTCACAGTCCGGATGGTGCTGGTAATCCCCCTGCAAAATTCCCGTCGCTTCGCGGCCAGAATGAAGCCTATGTTGTGAAAAGTCTGAAAGACTATCGGGATGCCAAAATACGTGCATTTGATCCTCAGGATGATTCTGGCAAGATAATGCATGACGTTGCTAAACGGATGAGTGATGCGGAAATGGCAGCTGTAGCCCATTACATTTCAGGCCTTCACTGAATTAGAAACACTTCGATCGAATTACCTTATTCGATATACCATAACAAAAGGGTGGCCGGCATAACGCAGGTTACCCTTTTGTTGTTTTTAACAAGAGTAAAATGAGCGACACCACGACGACAAATAAGACTGAAGTTTCACGCCGCAGCGTGATTCTGGATTTCCTGGGTTCCATGAACCTGGCGATTACACTTCTGGTCATCATCGCCATTGCGGCGGCGATCGGTACAGTCTTACAGCAAAATCAGCCTTATACTGATTACGTTGCGAAGTTTGGTCCGTTCTGGCACGAATTCTTTCTGACCCTGAATCTGTACGATATTT
>JASFLL010000013.1:0-11125 GCA_050118115.1 Thioalkalispiraceae bacterium | reverse complement strand
GTACTGGCACCAAGAATCAGCACCCCGCTGATGTCTCCGGTCAGTTCCCGGACCGAATTGTCCATTTCGTTATAGAGCTGGAAGATTTTCTCGGCATAATCATAAACACGACTGCCTGCGTCCGTCAGGCTAATCCGGTTATGGGTGCGGTCAAACAGGCGAGTATTAAACTGCTCTTCGAGCTGGCGTACCTGGAATGTCACCGCAGGCTGGGTCATATGGAGTTCCTCTGCCGCCTTGGTGAAGCTCAGCAGCCTTGCTACCGTGTGAAATACCTGCAATCGCCTGTCAGCCATACCGTTACCTTCTATATTCGTAAACTCTCAATAATTTGAGTCTATGTGCCTATTCGCAAAACTAAGGGCTGGATACTACCAATTCTCCTCCAAAAGGCAATACAACCGACGTAATAGCTACGACCAGATAGCTATTTTTGCTGTTTAAGCTGGTAGGCGTAATACCAGACCGGGATAACAACCAGCGTCAGTAAGGTCGAAACCAGAATACCGGAAATCAGTGAAATGGCCAGGCCATTGAATATCGGGTCATCCAGGATGAAAAAGGCGCCTAACATCGCCGCCAGACCGGTCAGGATAATCGGCTTAGCACGCACGGCGCCGGCACGAATCACCGCCTCTTCCAGCTCAATGCCCTCCGCGATTTGCTGATTAATGAAATCCACCAACAGGATCGAATTGCGCACAATGATCCCCGCCAGGGCAATCATGCCAATCATTGAAGTCGCGGTATATTGAGCCTCGGCAAACAAATCCATGACCGCATGACCTGGCATTACGCCAATAATTGTCAGGGGAATGGGGGCCATAATAATGATCGGCACAAAATATGAGCGGAACTGGGCCACCACCAGGAAGTAGATAAGCAACAGACCCACCGCATAGGCGATCCCCATATCACGGAAAGTTTCGTAGGTGACCTGCCATTCACCATCCCACTTCATGCTGGATTTGTACGGGTTCTCAGGCTGGTTAATAAAATACTGTTCAACACTTTCGTCTTTTTTGGCATTGTCATCCGCCAGCGTAGCCGCCACTTCGAACATGCCATACAGGGGACTGTCCGTATCGCCCACCACATCTGCCGTCACAAACACGACGGGTAACAGGTCTTTGTGGAAGATGGCCTGTTCCCGATCGCTCTTTTTCACCTCGACCAGTTCCGACAGGGCAATCAGCCGTCCATCACGTCCCTTTACATTAATTGAATAGAGATCGGACAACCGTGATTTCTGGTTATCCGGCAACTCCACGCGAATGGGTAATGGATATTTAAGATGGCCGGGGTGAAGGTAACTGATGTCTTCACCACTGAGCGCCGTATGGATAGCACTGACGACCGCAGCCTGAGAAACGCCCCAAAGAGCTGCCTTGCGCTGATCAACTTTAAGTATTAGTTGCGGAGTGGGACTGACTGTTGAATCATCTATGTCGACAATTGCATCATTTGCAGCAAACTGTTTGCGAATCTGTTTGGCTGTTTTGATCTGCTGCGCATAATCTAGTCCATAAACTTCAGCAACCAGGGGTGACATGACAGGTGGTCCGGGTGGGACCTCAACCACTTTCACGTTAGCATCATACTTCTTTGCTATTGCCTGTAAATGTGGTCGCATCGCCAGGGCGATTTCATGACTTTTCCTGTCGCGCTCATGCTTATCGACGAGGTTAACCTGCAGATCAGCCATATTTGAGGCCGCACGTAAATAATACTGCCTGACCAGACCATTAAAGTTGATTGGTGAAGCAGTGCCAACATAGGCCTGATAGTTCTCAACCTCTGGCACACCGACCACATAATTCCCTAATTCATCTGCAACCTTTGCTGTCTGTTCCAGTGGTGTACCTTCCGGCATATCGATAACCACCTGGATCTCTGATTTATTATCAAAAGGTAGCATTTTTAATATGACGATCTTGAAAACTGCCAGACTCACCGAGAGGATAATCAGAACCATTATCCCTATAAATAACTGGCGTCGTTTCTTTTTGCCGGCCTCGCCTCTGAGTAACGGTCCCACGTATTTTTTAAATACTCCGTAAAGTTTCCCACTGTCATTGCTTCCATGTGCCGCTGCTCCTTCCACCTTGATCAGTTTATTGGCGATCCATGGTGTCACCACAAAGGCAATAATCAGTGAAATCATCATGCCGGTGCTGGCGTTAATGGGAATGGGGCTCATATAGGGCCCCATCAGACCTGTCACGAAGGCCATGGGTAACAATGCGGCAATCACGGTAAAGGTTGCCAGTATGGTCGGGCCACCCACTTCATCAACCGCCTTCGGTATTGATTCAATTAAATTTCGTGCGCCTAACTGTAAATGCCGATGAATATTCTCAACAACCACAATGGCGTCGTCCACCAGAATACCAATGGAGAAGATCAAAGCGAACAGCGATACGCGATTCAAGGTAAAGCCCCAGACCCAGGAGGCAAACAGAGTAATGGCAAGAGTGATCACAATGGCAATTCCCACAATGGCCGCTTCTCTTTTACCAAGCGCAAACAGCACCAGCAGAACCACCGAGACCGTGGCGAAAATGAGTTTCTGAATCAGCTTTTGCGCCTTGGCATTGGCTGTCTCACCATAGTTTCGGGTCACCGTGACGTTGACATCATCAGGTATAAATACACCTTTCAAATGATCGACACGCTTGATTATGTTATTAGCAATAGATACGGCGTTTTGCCCCGGCTGTTTGGCAATGGCAATAGTCACAGCCGGATAAGTTTTGTCCGAGCCCGAGCCCGCCTGCTCTGGATGCTGTTGGTCTCCCCTGGCGAACCAGACATACTGTTTAGGTTGATCGGGTCCCAGGGTAACTTTGGCGACATCACGCAGGTAAACCGGCTTGCCGTCATGGACACCCACAATCAGATCTTTAACTTCATCCGGGCTAACCAGGAACTGTCCGGCCTGGACAGTCGTTTCCAGATTGTTATCGACCATTGAACCCAGTGGTTCGGTGGCATTACTCAGTTGCAGGGCATTGCGAAGATCACTAAGGCTCAACTTATATGAGGCCAGTGCGCTGGGATCAAACAGTACATGCACAACATTATCCGGACCGCCAATCGTATAAATGTCGCGTGTTCCCGGAACTCTTTTTAGTTCGACCTCGATTGCGTGAGCAACACGTTGTAATTCATGTGCACCCAGCTCTTTATTGTTTGACCACAAGGTCAGACTGACAATCGGTACATCATCGATCCCTTTCGGTTTAATTATGGGTTGACTCACACCCAGGTTGGACGGCAACCAGTCACTTTTTGAATACAGGGCGTTATAGAGACGAACGATGGCCTGGGTACGATCCTCACCTACTTTAAATTGTGCAGTGAGTACTGACAGGCCAGGATGAGAGACCGAATAGACGTGATCGAGACCTTCCAGTTCAGAAATAATCTGTTCTGCAGGTGTGCTAACTATCTCCTCTACCTCGCGAGCAGAAGCACCCGGATAGGCAATAAAAATATTGGCAAAAGTAACATTGATTTGCGGTTCTTCTTCTCTTGGCGTGATCATCACAGCAAACACGCCCAGCAGGAAACCCACCAGTGCAATCAGTGGTGTAATTTCAGATGTCAAAAAGGCACGGGTTATCTTGCCTGAGAGTCCAAGTTTATCAGCCACGCTTTACTCTCCGGTTGTGGGGGTATTTGCCGATTTCAGGAATGCAACGGCTTTATCAGGATCCAGTAATATCTGTTCACCTGCCGACAATCCGGACAGAACCTCGCGTTGTTGATCCGGGAGCTTTTTACCAAGCCTGATATACCGGAAAAGTATTTTGTCTTTTTCCTTAACATATACCCCGGTTACTTCACTTCGTCGGGCGATACTTTTCTCGGGGATAACCAGGCTGGTATGGGTACCTGTTTGAAATTCAACCTTGGTATGCATACCGGGATAAACCTGATAATCGCCACCGGGTAAATTCACACGTACCAGAAAGGTATGACTGTCCTTATCGGCAAATGGACTGATCGTGAGACTTTCTGCCTTGATACGTTTGGAAAGATTGCGTCCGACCCAGACCCATGTTTGGTTGTTTTCACGCGCATAATGCACCAGTGTCTGTGGTAGTTGAACAACTGCACGGAGTTTCTCCAGAGATAAGCCTGTCATTAACGGCTGCCCGGGTCTGGCTGTTTCCCCAACCTCTACATGACGTTTGACAACGATCCCGCTGTACGGTGCGCGTATCACTGTATTTTCCAGTGCTTCTGCCGCATTATCCAGCTGAGCTTTGGTGGTTTTTAATTGCGCTTCCGCCTTATCGAGTGCCGCTTTGGCGACCAGTTTTTTCCCGAAGATATCTTTGACACGTTTATATTCGGCCTGCGCCTCTTCATAACGGGCCTTTGCCGCGTTATATGCAGCTCTTTGTGATTTATCTCGCAGCCGGACAATGACATCACCCTTGGTCACATAATCATCCACATCAACAGTGATTTCAGTAATACGGCCGCTGGTCTGCGCAGAAACCGTTGCCTGCTGTACCGCCTCAAAGGTCGCATCGACATCGCGCAGGTCGGGTAGCTCCATTTGCTTGACCGGAATCACCGCCAGCCCCTGTTCTGCCTGATCGTTAGCTATGCCGTATTTCACAAGGCCCAGGCTTATGAAAATAACTGCGGCAATCTGAATCAGTTTTAACGACATATATATATCCTCTTGCAACTAACGAAGGTGATTTTACAGGACCCGTACTGCCCTGAGTATATTGATTTACGTGACAATATAATTGAGCCAGGTCAATATGACCGATAACAAGTATTATCTCACACAAATGACAGTACTAATCTAATCGCGCTTTTCTGCAGATTTTACCGTATTTAGCGCTTGAAATATCATAATTCAAGTCGCATTGTTCTCATGTACTATCATAGCGTACAATTTCAGTTCAAATTCCAACGATAGCATCTAGAAGTATGGCTCAATATATCTATACCATGAATCGGGTGAGCAAGATTGTGCCACCCAAGCGCTTTATCCTTAAAGACATTTCCCTCTCCTTTTTCCCTGGTGCCAAAATCGGCGTACTCGGTTTAAATGGCGCCGGTAAATCCACCTTATTACGCATAATGGCAGGTGTGGATACCGAAATAGAAGGTGAGGCTCGTCCCCAACCTGGCATCAATGTGGGTTACCTCCCGCAGGAACCCCAGCTTGATCCTGATAAAGATGTCAGAGGTAACGTGGAAGAAGCCCTGGGTGAACTGACCGAGGCGCAAAAGCGACTGGATGAAGTTTATGCAGCTTATGCCGAACCCGATGCCGATTTCGAGGCCCTGGCCGCTGAACAGGCCAAACTGGAAAACCTGTTACAGGCTAGTGACGGACACAATATTGAGCGGACCCTGGAAATTGCAGCTGATGCGCTACGCCTGCCCGCCTGGGATGCAGACGTAACCAAGCTATCGGGAGGTGAACGTCGTCGGGTAGCGCTTTGTAAACTTCTGCTTTCAAAGCCTGATATGTTACTGCTCGACGAGCCGACCAACCACCTGGATGCTGAATCCGTGGCCTGGCTGGAGCGTTTCTTACATGAATACCAGGGTACCGTAGTCGCCGTCACCCACGATCGATACTTCCTGGATAATGTGGCCGGCTGGATCCTGGAACTGGATCGAGGTGAGGGTATCCCGTGGGAAGGTAACTACTCATCCTGGCTGGAGCAAAAAGAGAAGCGAATCGAGCAGGAAGAGAAACAGGAAACCTCCCGTATTAAAGCCATGAAAGAAGAACTGGAATGGGTGCGCAGCAATCCTAAAGGTCGCCACGCCAAAAGCAAATCGCGCCTGGCACGTTTTGAGGAGTTAAGCTCGCAGGACTTCCAGAAACGAAATGAAACCAAGGAACTCTATATCCCCCCCGGCCCTCGCCTGGGTGATGTCGTGATCGAGGCGAACGGCATCAAGAAAAGTTTTGGTGATCAACTGTTATATGAAGACATGACATTTAACTTGCCTCCCGGTGGAATTGTCGGTGTCATCGGTCCGAATGGTGCCGGTAAAACGACTTTATTCCGCATGATTGTCGGAGAAGAAAAACCCGATGCGGGTGAGCTGCGCATTGGTGATACCGTGCAACTCGCCTACGTGGATCAATCCCGTGATGCACTTGATCCTGACAAGACTGTCTGGGAAGAAATTTCAGATGGTCTCGATGTCATAACTGTCGGCAAATACACGGTGCAGTCACGCGCATATTGCGGCCGTTTCAATTTTAAAGGCACAGATCAACAAAAACGGGTCGGTGATCTATCAGGTGGTGAACGAAACCGTGTCCATCTGGCCAAGCTACTGCGCAGTGGTGGTAACGTGCTTTTGCTCGACGAACCGACCAATGACCTGGATGTAGAGACCTTGCGCTCGCTTGAAGATGCCCTGCTTGCCTTCCCGGGCTGCGCGGTGGTGATTTCACACGATCGCTGGTTCCTGGATCGCACTGCGACACATATTCTTGCCTTCGAGGGTGACAGCCAGGTGGTCTGGTTTACCGGAAACTATGCTGATTATGAAGCAGATCGTAAACGACGTCTCGGTGACGAGGCCGATCAACCCAGGCGTATCAAGTATAAGCGTCTAACACGTTAAGCTTTAATTCTATCAAAAGAAAAACGCCGCTATGTTTAGCGGCGTTTTACACATGGACAGGGATTGTTCCTTACAGCCCTGTTGCATTCCCTCCGTCCCTGGAGGTCATGTGCTTAGTTCGCGCAGGCCATGCTGAAGGTGAGACCAGAAGGTCGAGAAGCTCGCCTGGGCCATAGCCACGCGCGACTTAAACCTGCATTCAGAAATCAAAGTTACTGAATCATGTCAGGATTGACTGGCGGTTGAAATTCTTCCGCTGCAGGCTGACCTTCCGATGATGTTCCCGCTTCAGAATCAGCAGGTGCAGACATATCGGTCTTATCCGTAGCTGCAGGCATCGCCTCTGTTGTGCCGGTGTCAGCCGGGACATCAGTTAGCTTGATCATTTCTTCTGAAATCGTTTCACCGGCACCGTTGAGTACAGAAACTTTCCAGTCACCGGCTAAACCCGGCACAAAGCTCTTGCTCGACCATACACGCCAGCGTGGTCCACGTACATCAAATTTAACTTCGGCCATAACTTTGCCGTCATGTTCCCAACGATGGGTCGCGGTCTGACCAGACATATCACGTAGTTCCGTGAAGTAGAAGACGCGATCGGTTGCCGCCGTTTTCTTCAATTTATCGATTGGTTCGCGATCCTCTACCGAGCTGGTAAAAATAGAACGCACAACACTGCCGCGGGAAAACCCTGCCTGTTCATCCGTTGCTGCTGTTGTTTCAACCGAGGTTGCTGCCTCATCAGTAGTGGCCTGTGTTGTTGCCGGCATACTGGTATCGGCTGCATTCTCTGAGGGCTCGTTGGCTGAAGGCGTGCTGGCCTCAGCAGGTGATGATGCAGGCTGGCCTGTGTTTTCCTGCATTGCATCTGCCGCCATGACGGATGCAGAAAATCCGAAGGCAATTAAAAATGGGATCAGTCTCATTGGATGTTCACTCCTCTATTTAAGTGACTAGATGATAGTTAGGAAATTGTTATTTTTGTACAACAACAAATAATAGATTACATATCTGTGAACGTAATCACAGAGTCGTACTATTTATCGACCTGCACCAGTCGATCCAGGATGAGCCCATAAAAATCAGGGCTGTCTGTGCGGCTATAACTCCAGCCCAGGTGTTGTTTGCAGTAATCACATACCACGATCTGCCAGGCAAAACCAGCAAACCAGGTATGTTCATAGACAGGTGGACTAATGGCCGGACAATCAGCCTGATCGTACATACCAATTTCGAAGCTGATCCCATCCGGATTGCTGAATACAAAACGAAATGCACCATTAATCTCAACTGCATGTGAAGGATCGGTAACATGGTTGTGACAGGCTTTACAATAAATCCCGGGCTGCTCCGGTTTTATCTGTTGTTTGACCTGCTTCTGTGACTCGAAGTCCAGGCCACTCGTAGATTTATCAAAGCGCATACACAACAAACTGTGTAAATAATTAACTGCTTTGTGTACTGAAAATACTATCACGCTCAATTGACCTGATTTCTCACTTGCCCCTGAAGCCAGGCCTGAATATTTTCAGCAATCCCTTCGAGTAACTTTTGCCTGGCCTGTTTAGTTCCCCAGGCGATATGAGGAGTTACTATCAGATTTGGAAGCTTAGCATCGAGCAATGGGTGGCCATTGACTGGAGGTTCTTGGGTCAATACGTCAGTAGCAGCCCCGGCAATTTGTTTATCACGTATCGCCCCAAGTAAATGATCCTCATTAACGATCCCGCCACGAGCAGTATTAATCAAAAATGCTGAGGACTTCATTAAGGCAAATTCATTTCTGGTAACCAGGTTTCGTGTCCGTTCTGTTAACGGACAATGCAGGGAAACCACATCTGACTGTGTAAATATTTCCTCGAGTTCGACTCTGCCTGGTTCTGACGTGGTCTGGCTATGATCACGTAAGCTCCTGGCAATCAGCACCTTCATGCCAAACTGTTTTGCCATGTTGGCAACAGCCTGTCCCAGTTCCCCGTAGCCGATGATACCGAGTATCTTACCTGTCAAAGATTCTATTGGATGACTGAAAAAACAAAAATGCTCACTACGCTGCCACTGGCCTTCCTGAAGTGCTTGTTGATACGATAAAAAGCGACGGCTCAAATTCAGTATCAGCATAAAGACATGTTGTATAACGGATTCTGTGGCATAGCCACGGACATTACAAACCGGGATACTTTTGTCTGCAGCAGATTCCAGGTCTATATTATTAGTCCCGGTTGCTGCGACACAGATCAGCTTTAATCGCTGCGCCCTTGAAATTAACCCTGCATCGAGAACAACTTTATTGCTGACGATTACCTCGATATCTTTAATCAGTTCCTCCAGCTCCTGTGGAGATATTCTGGCATAGTATTGCCACTCAACCGGCAATTGCTCAAGGTGGCTTGCATCCAGTTCATTACCATTCAGGCTGTCCCAGTCAAGAAAAGCAGCTTTCATCCAGACAAATCTCCCCTGTTTATTTGCGTAGGTAATCTGATAGTATTCCAAACAATGAAATACTCTGGTCACACACAATTTAAGCACAATACTCAACCCAGTACTGGCATTTTACTGATCAATCTTGGTACCCCCGACGCGGCCACGCCATCAGCAGTGCGGAAGTACCTGGCAGAGTTTCTTGCTGATCCACGTGTGGTGGAAATGCCCCGCATCATTTGGCGACTCATCTTACACGGTATCATATTACGAATTCGCCCTCGCCCGGTGGCGCGCAATTATGCAAAGATCTGGACTGAACAAGGCTCACCACTGCTAGTCAAATCGCAGGCAATCGCTGATAAATTACAGTCTGAAATCGCACAGGAACTACCCGGCCCCGTGCATGTTGCCCTCGCTATGCGCTATGGCCAGCCATCGATCGCTGCCGGTTTGCAACAATTGCGTGAGAAAAATATTGAACGTCTGCTTATTCTGCCGATGTATCCACAATACTCTGCCACCACCACCGCAGCCATCTTTGATGAAGTCAGTCATCAGTTACAACGCTGGCGCTGGATACCCCAGTTTCGCATGCTGATGCAGTATCATGATCATCCGCTCTACATTCAGGCAATTGTCGACCAAATCCAGCATAGTCTCGAAGCAAATGGGAAACCGGATAAACTGATTTTATCCTTTCATGGTATCCCTCAGCGTTATCACCAGGCAGGTGACCCCTATTTTTGTCAGTGTCAGAAAACCGCACGACTCATTAGTGAAAAATTGAACCTGGCCAGTGAAGAGTGGATGTTGTGTTTTCAGTCCCGATTTGGGCGCGAACCCTGGTTACAGCCCTATCTCGATAAAACGCTTGAAGCCATGCCCGAACAAGGCATCAAGTCTGTCCAGATTATTGCCCCCGGTTTTGCGGCAGATTGCCTGGAAACCCTGGAAGAACTGGCCATGCAAAATCATAACCTCTTCATAAAACGGGGGGGTGAGTTTTATCATTACATTCCGGCACTCAATGAAAGCGACTCCCACATTGACCTGTTACTGGCTCTCATTAAACAGGAAACAAAGTCCTGGCCTGAAACCGATGCAGATACTCAGCCGATTGATATAACCAGCCGATCGGTCAATGCTGAAGCACTTGACGGATATTAAAACGTAAAATAAATAAAAAAAGGGGAGCATGTTGCTCCCCTTTTGATTTCATGCCTGATTAAAGTTGAATCAGCCAAGTTCACCGGCATAGTCTGCAATACCTGGATTACCTTTTGCTCCAACGATCTTCGGTGTATTAAGTTTATTGATCTTAACCACTTTTTGATCGCGTAGATAATCAGTCACGGTTTCCCAGATCGGTTCACCCGGTGCCTGGCTACCCACCTGCGCCCAACCAGAGACACGGTAGTTTTTACTCAGATCAATCGCGGTACCATCATCAAGACGCATGTCCTTGATGCGGTTACCAATCTTGGCATTGATATCGATAGTGTAATCCATGCCACCGACACGAACCATATCACCGCCCTGCTGTTTGTATGGATCAGCATTAAATAAGTTATCAGCAACATCTTCAAGAATGTTCTTGATCGTCTGTCCATCCATATCACGGACATAGGTTTCCGGATAAGTGATACAGGTCTGATCCATGACGTGGTCCAGGGTAATGGCTTGACCGGGCAGGACCGTGGTGCCCCAGCGGAAACCTGGTGACAGGGAAATCTGACTGTCATTGACCTTGTTCAAGGCATCACAGATCACCTGGTCAAAGGTACCGTTGAAGTTTCCTCGACGATACAGTTCACCACCGTCGGGGTCTGCTACCGCAAGTTCTTCTGTCAGTTTACCGATATAAGGTTTACGTACCTCGGTGATGTAGTCTGACATTTCTTTATCCGCTTCCAGTAAATTCGAGAAAACCGGGAGTAAACGATAGCGGAAATCCTGCACTTTACCATTTCGTACATCCAGCTGCATAAAGCCCAGGAACTTGCCGTTAGAACCGGCATTGGTTACCAGGGTTGTACCGCCGGGGTTTTTGACTTTAGAAGCCTGGGGAACGCCA
>JASFLL010000012.1:0-11142 GCA_050118115.1 Thioalkalispiraceae bacterium | reverse complement strand
TACGCGTTCCATCAGGCATGATCGGTACTGTTATCGATGTCCAGGTCTTTACTCGTGATGGTCTTGAAAAAGATACCCGTGCCAAGCAAATCGAAGATGAAGCTCTGGAATCTATCCAGAAGGATCTGAACGATCAGCGTCGAATCATGGAAGATGATACTTATGATCGTGTTGAACAGATGCTGATGAATAAACTTGCTGATGGTGGCCCCAATGGACTCAAAGCCGGCGCCAAGATTACCAAGGCTTATCTGGATGAAGTACCACGCCATCAGTGGTTTGAGATTCGTCTGCGTAACGATGAAGCCAATGCACAACTGGAAACTATCTCTGAGCAGATTAAGCAACTGCGTAAGGACTTTGATGAAAAGTTCGAGGAGAAGAAGCACAAGATCACGACCGGTGATGATCTTGCTCCAGGTGTATTGAAGATGGTTAAGGTTTACCTCGCGGTGAAACGTCGTCTGCAGCCAGGTGATAAAATGGCGGGTCGTCACGGTAACAAGGGTGTTATTTCAACAATCGTGCCTGTGGAAGATATGCCTCATACCGCTGATGGTGAGCCAGTTGATATCGTCCTGAACCCGCTGGGTGTACCTTCGCGTATGAACGTGGGCCAGGTGCTGGAAACCCACCTTGGCTGGGCCGCGCGTGGTCTGGGCAAGAAGATCAACAAGATGCTGGAGACGCAGGCAAAACTTGCCGAGCTGCGTGGCTTCCTTGAAGACATCTATAACAAGACTGAAGGTATCAACGAAGATATCAAGTCACTCACAGATGAAGAAGTCATCGAGTTGGCGATGAATCTGCGTAAGGGTGTACCGATCGCAACACCAGTATTTGATGGTGTGCATGAAGACGAGATCAAGAATCTGCTTGAACTGGCAGACCTGCCACGTACTGGTCAGACCATGCTGATCGATGGTCGTACAGGTGAAGAATTTGAGCGCCCAGTTACAGTTGGTTATATGTACATGCTGAAACTGAATCACCTGGTTGATGACAAGATGCATGCGCGTTCAACCGGACCTTATTCGCTTGTTACGCAACAACCCCTGGGTGGTAAGGCGCAATTCGGTGGTCAGCGCTTCGGTGAGATGGAAGTCTGGGCCCTGGAGGCATATGGTGCAGCCTATACCCTGCAGGAAATGTTGACCGTGAAATCGGACGACGTGAACGGGCGTACCAAGATGTACAAGAACATTGTCGATGGTGACCATTATATGGAAGCCGGTATGCCGGAATCATTCAACGTGCTGTTGAAGGAAATTCGTTCGCTCGGTATCGACATCGAGCTTGAGCAATCAGAGTAATTATTTTTAATTTTTTAGTGACCTAAAAAATTTAGGAGTCGCGACGTGAAAGACTTATTGAAGATCTTAAAGCAACAAGGAACCATGGATGACTTTGATGCAATCCGTATTGGGTTGGCATCGCCACAAAAGATACGTTCCTGGTCATATGGTGAAGTTAAGAAGCCGGAAACGATTAACTATCGTACGTTTAAACCCGAACGTGACGGCTTGTTCTGTGCCAAGATCTTTGGACCGGTAAAAGACTACGAATGTTTGTGCGGTAAATACAAGCGCCTCAAGCACCGTGGTGTTATCTGTGAAAAATGCGGTATCGAAGTGACTCTTGCCAAAGTACGTCGCGAGCGTATGGGTCATATTGAACTGGCATCACCTGTTGCGCACATCTGGTTCCTGAAGTCACTGCCATCACGTATGGGTCTTTTGTTGGACATGACGCTACGTGACATCGAACGAATTCTTTATTTTGAAGCCTTCGTGGTTGTTGACCCCGGCATGACCGAACTGGAACGTGGCCAGTTGCTGACCGATGAGCAATACCTTGAAACTATTGAAGAATATGGTGATGAGTTTGATGCACGCATGGGTGCAGAGGCGATTCATCAATTGCTGCGTACTATCGACTTAAAAGAAGCCGCAGCGCAGATCCGTGAAGATATCGAAGGTACCAAGTCTGAAACCAAGCTGAAGAAGTTCGGTAAACGCCTTAAGTTAATTGAAGCCTTCCTTGAGTCTGGCAACAATCCAGAATGGATGGTGATGACGGTATTACCGGTTCTGCCACCGGAACTACGTCCTTTGGTACCGTTAGAAGGCGGTCGCTTCGCTACCTCCGATTTGAATGACCTGTATCGTCGTGTTATCAACCGTAATAACCGTTTGAAGCGCCTGCTTGATCTGAATGCGCCGGACATTATCGTACGTAACGAAAAGCGTATGTTGCAGGAATCTGTTGATGCTCTGCTTGATAATGGTCGTCGCGGTCGTGCGATCACGGGTTCCAACAAGCGCCCATTGAAGTCACTGGCAGACATGATTAAGGGTAAGCAGGGTCGTTTCCGTCAGAACCTGCTGGGTAAACGTGTCGACTACTCAGGTCGTTCAGTGATCGTGGTTGGACCCACTCTGAAATTACATCAGTGTGGTCTGCCCAAGAAAATGGCACTGGAACTATTCAAGCCATTTATCTTTTCTAAACTGGAGCGTCGCGGGCTTGCTACGACTATTAAGGCAGCCAAGAAAATGGTTGAACGCGAAGGTTCTGAGGTCTGGGATATCCTCGAAGAAGTTATCCGTGAACATCCTGTGATGTTAAACCGCGCACCAACCCTGCACCGTCTGGGTATCCAGGCGTTTGAGCCTACCTTGATTGAAGGTAAAGCAATCCAGTTACATCCACTGGTGTGTACCGCTTTTAACGCCGACTTTGACGGTGACCAGATGGCGGTACACGTACCCCTGTCACTGGAAGCGCAGCTGGAAGCACGTGCGTTGATGATGTCGACCAATAACATCCTGTCACCTGCCAACGGTGAGCCAATTATCGTCCCTTCACAGGACGTGGTACTTGGTTTGTACTGGATGACGCGTGAGCGCGTTAATGCCAAGGGTGAAGGTATGCTGTTTGCAGATACCGCCGAGGTTTCGCGTGCCTATCAGAGTGGCATCGTAGGTTTGCAGGCCAAGGTCAAGGTGCGTATCGGTGAAATTGCCATCGATAAAGAAGGTAATAAAACAAAGACCTACAGTGTGAAAGACACAACAGTTGGTCGTGCTTTGTTATATGAGATTGCCCCTGATGGTATGCCGTTCTCATACTTTGACAAGGATATGAACAAGAAGGCGATCTCAAACCTGATTAATGTTTGTTATCGCGAGCGTGGTCTGAAAGATACCGTCATCTTTGCTGACCAGTTGATGTATACCGGTTTCCGTTATTCTACCCGTGCCGGCGTTTCGTTCGGTCTGGAAGACATGGTAATTCCGGAAGCCAAGGCAGAGATTTTGTCGAAGGCTGAAGAAGAAGTGAAAGAGATCGTTGATCAGTATACATCCGGTCTGGTTACCAACAACGAACGCTATAACAAGGTCGTTGATATCTGGTCACATACAAATGACCAGGTTGCCAAGGCCATGATGGACAAGCTGGGTAAGGAAGAGGTCGTTGATAAAGAAGGCAATACAGTTAAACAACCTTCATTCAACTCAGTATTTATGATGGCCGACTCCGGTGCTCGTGGTAGTGCGGCCCAGATTCGTCAGCTTGCCGGTATGCGTGGTCTGATGGCCAAGCCGGACGGCTCGATTATCGAACAACCGATTACCGCGAACTTCCGTGAAGGTCTGTCAGTACTGCAATACTTCATTTCAACTCACGGTGCTCGTAAAGGTCTGGCGGATACGGCGTTGAAGACCGCCAACTCCGGTTACCTGACCCGCCGCCTGGTGGATGTCTCTCAGGACCTGGTTGTAAATGAGTGGGATTGCGGTACTGATAATGGTGTTCTGCTTGCCTCATTGATTGAAGGTGGTGACGTTGTTGAACCATTGAGTGAGCGTGTCCTCGGCCGTGTGGTTGCACAGGATGTCGCAAATGCAGAAGGCGAAGTATTATTACGACGCGGTGACTACCTGGATGAAAAGCTGGTTTCACAATTTGAAGAACTGGGTGTTGATCATATCCTCGTGCGTTCGCCGATCACCTGTGAATCGCGTCATGGTGTATGTTCCGAATGTTACGGTCGTGACCTGGCACGCGGCCACAAGGTTGATATCGGTGAATCTGTGGGTGTGATTGCTGCCCAGTCAATCGGTGAGCCAGGAACCCAGTTGACCATGCGTACTTTCCATATTGGTGGTGCGGCATCCCGTTCTGCTGCAATCAATAATATCCAGATCAAGAATAAAGGAACGGTTCGCCTGCACAACATGAAAATGGTGCAGCATCATTCTGGTGTGAACGTGGCGGTATCCCGCTCCGGTGAAATCACGGTACTGGATGAGCACATGCGTGAACGTGAACGTTATAAGGTACCGTATGGCGCGACCATTACCGCTAATGACGGTGACGAGGTTGAAGCTGGTCAGATCATTGCCAACTGGGACCCGCATACTCACCCGGTTATCACCGAGGTGGCGGGTCAGATCAAGTTTGTCGATATTACTGATGGTGTCACCGCTTCATCTGAAGTGGATGAAGTGACCGGCTTGTCTTCGTTGGTCGTGATGGATCCCAAGCAACGTAGTTCCGCAGCGAAAGATCTGCGCCCCATGGTGAAACTGGTAGATGAAGAAGGTAACGACCTGAAAATTGCCGGTACCGATATTCCCGCACACTACGTCCTGCCATCAGGTGCGATTATTGCCCTGACCGACGGAGCGGCGGTAGGTGTTGGTGACGTTGTGGCCCGTATTCCCCAGGAATCATCCAAGACCCGTGATATTACCGGTGGTCTGCCGCGGGTGGCTGACTTGTTCGAAGCGCGTAAACCAA
Source organism: Thioalkalispiraceae bacterium (assembly GCA_050118115.1). GTDB lineage: Bacteria > Pseudomonadota > Gammaproteobacteria > UBA6429 > Thiohalophilaceae > SZUA-24. Next base: position 6,336 of record JASFLL010000012.1, on the reverse strand, counting down.
AAGAATCTTCCATCATGGCAGAGATCACAGGTACAGTTTCGTTCGGTAAAGAGACCAAGGGTAAGCAACGCCTGGTGATTACCCCGAATGAAGGTGACACCTATGAAGAACTGATTCCGAAATGGCGTCACGTTACTGCCTTTGAAGGTGAACATGTAGAAAGAGGTGAAGTTATTGCCGAAGGCGAGACAAACCCCCATGACGTACTACGCCTGCTGGGTATCGAAGAGCTGGCAAAGTATGTAGTGAATGAGGTCCAGGAGGTTTATCGCCTGCAGGGTGTGAAAATCAACGACAAACACATCGAAGTGATTGTGCGTCAGATGCTCCGCAAGGTAGAAGTGACTGAACCTGGTGATAGCAAATTCCTGAAAGGCGAGCAGGTCGATCGCGCTCGCTTGCTGGACCTGAATGACCAGCTGCTCAAGGAAGGCAAGGAGCCTGCCGGGTTCGATAACATGCTGCTGGGTATTACCAAGGCCTCGTTGGCCACAGAATCGTTTATTTCTGCAGCCTCGTTCCAGGAAACGACCCGGGTTCTTACCGAAGCGGCCGTCACTGGCAAGGTCGACGACCTGCGCGGTCTCAAGGAGAACGTGATTGTGGGTCGTCTGATCCCGGCTGGAACCGGTATGGCCTTCCACAAAGAACGCCGTGAAAAGCGTCAATCTACTGACGTCATGGAAGCGGCTCTGCTGGAAGAGGTCGGTGCCAAGGTTGATGAAGAAGCAGCAAGTAGCGAATAAGTAAAAATATTTCCGGATTTAGCCCGATCAGGCCCGCTTTGGCTTGACGTTGCTGCCCGGTTTAACTAAAATCTCGCGCCTCTGACAGGTCGGACTGTTGTCCGGCCTGTCTTTATTTTCGGCCCAAAACCGTTGCAACCACTGAGTTAAGTGTGGGTTTTGGGCTAAATGACCAAACTGCCGGTTTTTAGAAGATTGACCATTTAAAGAGTCGTCTTGGCAATTAAAAACGGTAAGTGGCCCTCCGCGGTTGCGCTCGGCCTCTTATCTTGGAACAGGAAATAGTAAAAAAGTATGGCAACGATTAACCAGTTGGTACGTAAACCACGTCAGCGTAAACCGGAAAAGAGTAATGTTCCGGCGCTGGAGGCCTGCCCGCAGAAGCGTGGCGTGTGCACACGGGTTTATACCACGACACCCAAAAAGCCGAATTCGGCATTACGTAAGGTCGCGCGCGTACGCTTGACCAACGGATTTGAAGTGACCAGTTATATTGGTGGTGAAGGCCATAACCTGCAGGAGCACTCGGTGGTACTGATTCGCGGTGGTCGTGTTAAGGACCTTCCCGGTGTGCGTTATCACACTGTACGTGGTTCACTGGATACTGCGGGTGTAAATGATCGTAAACAGGCGCGTTCAAAATACGGCGCCAAGCGACCCAAGTCATAAGTCGCGGTAACAATTTAGAGGAAACGGCTGGTTGTATAGGTCACCGGCCGTTTTCACGTGTAAAAAACAGGAAAATTTAGTATGGCAAGACGACACGCAGCAATAAAACGACAGGTTCTGCCTGATCCGAAGTATGGATCAGAGATGATCAGTAAGTTCATTAACATGTTGATGGTTGATGGAAAGAAATCCGTTGCAGAAAAAGTAGTTTATGGTGCGCTGGATACCATTGGTGACAAGACCAAGGGCGATGCGATGGAAGTATTGAATGATGCGCTTGATAATGTGCGCCCAAGTGTTGAGGTGAAATCTCGTCGTGTTGGTGGTGCCACTTACCAGGTTCCTGTTGAAGTCCGGGCCAATCGCCGTACCACACTGGCCATGCGCTGGTTAGTGGATGCTGCTCGTTCTCGTGGTGAGAAAGGTATGCGTGCAAGACTGGCAGGCGAGATTATGGAAGCAGCAGAGAAGCGCGGCTCGGCTGTGAAGAAACGTGAAGATACCCACAAGATGGCGGAGGCGAATAAGGCCTTTGCGCATTACCGTTGGTAATCTTTATATATAGTTAACTGATTTTGAGAAAGTGGCACGCAAAACACCGTTAGAACGTTATCGAAACATCGGCATCATGGCGCACATCGATGCTGGCAAGACGACAACGACAGAGCGTGTCCTTTTTTACACCGGTATCTCACACAAGATTGGTGAGGTGCATGACGGTGCCGCCACCATGGACTGGATGGAGCAGGAGCAGGAACGGGGTATTACCATCACCTCTGCTGCGACGACCTGTTTCTGGCAGGGTATGGAAAAGCAATACCCTGAGCATCGTATCAATATTATTGATACGCCGGGACACGTGGACTTCACCATTGAGGTGGAGCGTTCGCTGAGAGTGCTGGATGGAGCCTGTGCGGTGTTTTGTGCTGTAGGTGGTGTAGAACCACAGTCCGAGACAGTATGGCGCCAGGCGAACAAATATGCTGTGCCCCGTCTGGCCTTTGTGAACAAGATGGACCGGGCCGGGGCAGATTTTCTGCGAGTTGTTGAACAGATCAGGACTCGCCTGGGTGCAAACCCAGTACCGGTGCAAATGAACATCGGGGCAGAAGAGAATTTTAAAGGCGTGGTTGACCTCATCAAGATGAAGGCAATCATGTGGAACGAGGCCGATTTAGGGGTCACGTTCAATGAAGAAGAGATTCCAGCGGATATCGCTGATCAGTGTGCCGAGTTAAGAGAGCAGATGGTAGAAGCCGCTGCCGAGGCTACTGAAGAGCTGATGGATAAATACCTCAATGAGGGTGAACTATCAGTAGAAGATATTAAACGTGGTTTGCGGATTCGCACACTGGCTAACGAAATCATTCCATGCCTGTGCGGTTCAGCCTTTAAGAATAAAGGTGTGCAGGCCATGTTGGATGCAGTCATTGACTACATGCCAGCACCCATCGATGTGGCGGCAATTAAAGGCCACCTGGATGACAAGGATGAAACGGTAGCAGAGCGTCATTCGACAGATGATGAACCGTTTGCGGCACTGGCCTTCAAGATTGCAACCGACCCGTTTGTAGGTACGCTGACTTTCTTTCGCGTCTACTCAGGGGTGATGTGCTCAGGTGACACGGTCTATAACCCGGTCAAGGGCAAGAAAGAACGTATTGGTCGAATACTGCAGATGCATTCGAACTCGCGGGAAGAGATTAAGGAAGTCCGTGCGGGTGATATTGCCGCCGCAGTCGGATTGAAAGATGTAACGACCGGTGAAACGCTGTGTGACATCAATAATGTCATCACACTGGAGAAGATGGACTTTCCAGAACCGGTCATCTCGGTGGCGATTGAACCGAGGACCAAGGCGGACCAGGAGAAGATGGGTGTTGCCCTGGGTAAACTGGCACAGGAAGACCCGTCTTTCCGAGTGCATACCGATGAAGAGTCGGGGCAGACGATCATCTCGGGTATGGGTGAACTGCATCTCGACATCATTGTCGATCGGATGAAACGTGAATTTAAGGTGGAGGCCAATGTTGGTGCTCCGCAAGTGTCTTACCGCGAAACCATTCGCAAGGCGAATGAGAAAGCGGAAGGCAAGTTTGTAAGACAATCAGGTGGTCGTGGCCAGTTTGGCCATGTGGTTCTGAAGATTGAACCGAAACCACAGGGCGAAGGTTACGAATTCGTTAATGAGATTGTCGGTGGTGTCATCCCGAAGGAATACATTCCTTCGGTGGACAAAGGCATCCAGGAAGCTATGGAAAACGGAGTTGTTGCCGGTTTCCCTATGGTAGATATAAAGGTGACCTTGTTTGATGGTTCCTTTCATGAGGTTGACTCATCGGAAATGGCCTTTAAAATTGCCGGCTCCATGGGGTTCAGGGACGGTGCGAAACGGTGTGAACCGGTATTGCTTGAGCCCATCATGAAAGTGGAAGTGGTGTCACCGGAAGAATATATGGGTGATGTTGTGGGAGATCTTAATCGGCGCCGCGGCATGATCAAGGAGATGGATGAAAGCCCGAGCGGTAAAGTCGTTCGGGCCGAAGTACCATTGAAAGAGATGTTTGGCTATGCCACTGACCTGCGTTCGCAATCGCAGGGACGAGCAACCTACAGCATGGAATTCGAAAAATATGCTGAAGCGCCAAACAGCGTTACAGATGAAATTGTGAAGAAGCAGTTTTAGTTTTTTTAGAATTAACTTTTTACAAAGAGGACGAGAGTCGTGTCTAAAGAAAAATTTGAACGTACAAAACCGCACGTAAACGTGGGCACGATTGGTCACGTTGACCACGGTAAGACAACGTTAACAGCGGCGATCACGAAGGTGATGGCGGAGAAGCACGGTGGTGAGTTTAAAGACTACGCCAATATTGACAGTGCGCCGGAAGAGCGCGCCCGTGGAATAACGATTGCGACGGCTCACGTTGAATACGAAAGTGACACGCGCCACTACGCGCACGTGGACTGCCCGGGACACGCGGACTATGTGAAGAACATGATCACGGGAGCGGCGCAGATGGACGGTGCGATACTGGTAGTGAGTGCGGCGGACGGCCCGATGCCGCAGACGCGCGAGCACATCCTGCTGTCCCGCCAGGTCGGTGTACCCTACATCGTGGTGTACATGAACAAGGCAGACCAGGTGGATGATGCGGAATTATTAGAGCTGGTTGAAATGGAAATCCGTGAGCTGCTGGACAGTTACGAATTCCCTGGCGATGACACGCCGATTATCACCGGTTCGGCGCTGAAGGCGCTGGAAGGCGACACCAGTGACATAGGTGTGCCCTCGATCATCAAACTGGTGGAAGCGATGGACGACTACATTCCGGAGCCGGAGCGCGCGGTGGATGGTGCGTTTATTATGCCAATCGAAGACGTGTTCTCAATTTCGGGTCGCGGTACCGTTGTGACCGGTCGTATTGAGCGCGGCATCGTGAAAGTGGGCGAAGAAGTGGAAATCGTGGGTATCAAAGATACGCAGACCACGACGGTCACGGGTGTGGAGATGTTCCGCAAGCTGCTGGACGAAGGTCAGGCGGGCGACAACGTGGGTGTACTGCTGCGCGGTACCAAGCGTGAAGAAGTGGAGCGTGGCCAGGTATTAGCGAAGCCGGGTTCGATTACGCCACACACCAAGTTTGAAGCGGAAGTGTACGTTTTATCGAAAGAAGAGGGTGGCCGTCATACGCCGTTCTTTAATGGTTACCGTCCGCAGTTTTACTTCCGTACCACGGACGTGACGGGTGCCTGTGATTTACCGGAAGGCACGGAGATGGTGATGCCGGGTGACAACGTGAACATGGTGGTCTCCCTGATTGCGCCGATTGCGATGGAAGAAGGGCTGCGCTTTGCGATTCGTGAAGGTGGTCGGACTGTCGGTGCGGGCGTCGTCGCCAAAATTATTGAGTAATCAGTTTTATTTTATAGGTGTTAAATTAAATGGCAGCGAATCAAAACATTCGTATTCGGTTAAAGGCTTTTGATCATCGTCTGATCGATCAATCGGCTAAGGAAATTGTCGAGACCGCAAAGCGCACAGGCGCAGTTGTGAAAGGTCCGATTCCATTACCGACGAAAAAAGAGCGTTTTACGGTATTGATTTCTCCGCACGTTAACAAAGATGCGCGTGATCAATATGAGATTCGCACCCACAAACGTCTGCTGGATATCTGTGATCCAACCGACAAGACTGTGGATGCGTTAATGAAGCTCGACCTCGCTGCTGGCGTGGATGTACAGATTAAACTCCAATAGGTGAAAGAAAATGACAATTGGTGTAGTCGGTCGCAAAGTAGGAATGACACGCATCTTTACTGATGAAGGTGCTTCATTGCCTGTGACCGTCATTGAAGTTGAGCCAAACCGCATTACTCAGCTCAAAACGCTGGATACTGATGGTTACCGTGCCGTGCAAGTAACAACTGGTTCGCGTCGTGCAAAACGTGTGACCAAGCCAATGGCAGGACATTTTGCCAAGGCGGGTGTTGAAGCAGGTCGTGGGCTTTGGGAATTCCGTTTGAATGATGGTGAGGGTGATGATTTCGCCGCAGGTGGTGAAATCAAAGTCGACATCTTCGAGCAAGGCCAGAAGGTAGACGTGCAGGGTACCAGTATTGGTAAAGGTTATGCTGGTGTCGTCAAGCGTCATAACTTCCGTACTCAGGACGCGACACATGGTAACTCGTTATCACACCGTGCACCGGGTTCAATTGGTCAAAACCAGACGCCCGGTCGTGTATTCCCTGGCAAGAAAATGTCGGGGCATATGGGTAACAAAAATCGTACCGCGATGAATCTTGAAGTAGTGCGGGTTGATGCAGAACGTAACCTTATATTAGTTAAAGGTGCCGTCCCGGGTTCCAAGGGTGGTAGCGTTGTGGTTCGTCCTGCTGTCAAGGCAAAGAAGAAGGAGGCT
>JASFLL010000011.1:0-11303 GCA_050118115.1 Thioalkalispiraceae bacterium | reverse complement strand
CGCTGCGAACAAAATCGGGCTGATTAACAGGCGCATTGTCTCAAAGCGTGTACCGGGCGCCATAATATTTTTTTCAAGGCCTTTAATCATCGATGGTAGATCCGGATACCAGTCCACCTGTAATTCATTATAGGCGGTTGCAAAGCTGATTTTTTTGCCCCATTTTTTCATCATAATGCCAATACCATAGTCATCAGCAACCTCCATACGCAGCCATTCAAATCCCGGTGTTTCATTAAAGGCTTCGTGATTAACCAGATTAAATGCGCCGATGCCGATTGCGGCTTTATGCTTGGGATCTTCAATGTGTTCAACCTTGGCCGTTGCCAGGAACATCAGCCCGAAAGCCTTGACACACGTTTGCAGGAGTCTGCCTGGTGTCGGGACATCAGGTAACAGCGCAAGGTGATCATAACCCCTGGTTCTGCATAGTTGGACCGCGCGACGCCAGAGTGTGGGATGATGGTGAACATCTGCATCGGTAAACAACAACCATTCACCCGAGGCTTTCGCCGTTGCGGTATGCAGGGCATGGACTTTTCCAATCCAGTCAGCTGGCAGGCTCTTTATATGGATAGGAACGATTCGTGGGTGGGTTTCAGCGAACTGATCGATGATGTTTCCTGTTTCATCAGTCGAACGATCATTAACAATGATAATTTCAAAATCCGGGTAGTCCGTGTTCAGGATAGTTTGCAGGGCATGCTCGATGGTGGTCGCCTCATCCTTAGCAGTGATGATGACGCTGAGTTTGGGTAGCCTGCTGTCAGGATGCTGCTGATCGTTCTGGATGGCGGGCAGCATGCGCGTAAGTCGGCTGGCCTTAAAATAGAACAGAATCCAGACAATACCTGTCGCTGCAAAATAAATCCATAAAAGCCAGTCCATAGTTTTATGTTATAGATGAAAAAAGGGGCCGTGGCCCCTTTTTGTTGATTGGATTTACTTGTTAGCCTATTCAACCAGCTTTGGGTAAACCTATTGGCTGACCTGCACTGGCCCAGGCAAACATGCCGCCACGCAGGTTATGAACATTATCAAAGCCCTGTTGCTGTAGAAAGGCACAGGCCTGGGCTGAACGGGCACCACTGCGACATACAAAGACCAGTGGTGTGTTTTTATCCAGCTCACTGAGCCTCAGAGGCACAGTGGCAAGTGGCATGGCAACGGCGTCAGGTATCGTCCCTGCGTTGATTTCATTTATTTCGCGCACATCAATAATTTCGAACTGGTTTTCACCTTCGGTGACCCAGTCGGCCAGTTCGGCAGCTTCTATCTCATTGATATTAAAGTACATATTGCATTACCTCTTACTCAAGCTACGTAATATTAGCATATCCTAATAAAGATAAGAAACAAGTTGTGGGCGTGAGTTCGCAATTTCAATGTTTGCGCAAAGCGTATGCGCTCCCATGCTGTTACCAGAATCAACATTCCGGATATAAGCCTGATGAGCCAGGGCGGGCTGTTGCCGGGATAAATCATCGCATTTGATGGTCAAAATGATAAGATTTCAATTATCAACTGGCCTGATCATATGATCAGGAAGCATTGTTGGAGATAAGCATGCACAAACAATTCAATTTTCTGACGAGATATAGTTTGCTGGTGATTTTCTATGTCTTGTTTGCGGGAAATGGCGTTGCCGCCGAGGGCTCATCCGGGAAAGAAAAAGGCAAGTTCTATGGCGCCAAGCCTACTGAGTATCCAGCCTGGTTTAAGGACAGCTTTCTGGATTTCAAGGAAGATATCGCAGAAGCAGCGGCGGCGGGCAAGCGTCTGATGGTGGTCTTTCATCAAAATGGTTGTCCATATTGTAATGCCCTGGTTGAAAGAAATCTTGCCCAAAAAGATATTGAACAGGCCGTGAGAAAGAATTTTGATGTAGTAGCTTTGAATATGTGGGGAAGCCGTGAAGTTGCTTCCATAGGTGGCAAGAGCTACACGGAAAAAACATTCGCTGCAGCACTGAAAGTTCAGTTTACACCAACGATTTTATTTTTTAATGAGCAGGGCAAAATAATTCTGCGCCTCAATGGCTATATTCCTCCGAAGCGCTTTAAAGTCGCGCTCGATTACGTCATTAACAAGCAGGAGAGCAAGGTTAGCTATCGTGACTATATGGCTGCGCATTTACCCAAGGGCAGTAGCGGTAAATTACATAAGGAAGATTTTTTCAGTCCTGCACCCTATGACTTAACCCGCACTAGTAAGAATAATAAACCGATTGCCGTGTTTTTTGAGCAAACGGACTGTCCCAACTGCGATACCCTGCACAACAAGGTGCTGGTCGATAAAAGTATCCATCAAACCGTCAAGGATTTTGAGGTCATCCAGCTGGACATGTGGTCTGATACTCCCGTGACAACCCCAAAGGGCAAGAAGACCACCGCGAAGCAATGGGCCAGGCAACTGGATGTTAAATATGCGCCCACGATTGTTGTGTTTGATGGGAGCGGTAAGGAAATTATCCGCTCAGAGGCCTTTTTCAAGATTTTTCACACCAACGGTATCCTGACTTATGTGTCATCAGGTGCATATAAGAAACAACCCAGTTTCCAGCGTTATTTAAACGGTGTTGCGCATGATCTTCAGGCTGAGGGCAAGGATGTGGATATATGGCATATGGAAGGTGAGAAAAGATAATTGATACTGAAAACTAATGCAGTTTGATAATATTGCGTTATTAAATTACTCAAATTGCTCATTTATTAATTATAAACTCCGTTTTTTTGTAATTTATGCTTTATCTTATTTTCGCTCATGACGTTTTCACTTAGTCCGCATTTACAGATCTTAACTTATTTCATGATTTAGGATAGTCAATGACAACACCCAAACTAAAACTGGTTAGTTTCGATATGTGCGCCTATGTGCAACGGGCACGTATTATTCTGGAAGAAAAAAATCTTGAGCACGAAGTTGAATATATCGATCTGAATATGCCACCGGACTGGTTTTATGATGTTTCACCACTGGAAAAAGTTCCGGTATTACTGGTTGATGATGAGCCGCTATTTGAATCGATGGTCATATGCGAATATTTGAATGATATCAGTGGTGGCGACCTCTATCCTGACGATGCTTTTGAACGTGCCAAGTTGAAAGCGTGGATCGCACTGGGGGATTCTATCCTGGGCACGGTCTATGATTTTTTACAGGCAACAAGTGAACCTGAATTCAAACGTGCAAAGGCAGTGACAATCGATCGTCTGGATGTCCTCGAAGACGAGTTGGCCGCCGGTCCCTATTTTAGCGGCGCGCAGTTTGGGATGGTTGATGTGGCTTATGCACCATTGTTTCGTTTCCTGACAGGCATTGCTGAATATGCTGGTATCGATTTTTATGAAGACACCCCTGAGGTGAAAGCCTGGGCAGCATCATTATTGGCTTATCCAGCGGTACAGGCATCAGTCCCTTCCAGCTATGAACCGGCGCTTAAAGCATATTTGAAGCGCCCGGAAACTATATTAGCAACTTTCATTAAATAACCGCTAAAACAACCAGTTATAGCAATTGTGAGTAAGATCACTGGTATGTTTGTAAGGGTATAACGGCTTTTCATGAGCAGGATCACAGATAGCCGGTTTGCTGCTTATCAAAGCATCTTCCCCTGCCGTTCTAATTTTTAACGATGCCGGAGGGGCGATAGATGATATTCAAAAAAATTGCTACGACTACATTACTCAGTTTGTTTGCGACCCAGGTACTGGCCACCTCCAATACTGCAGATACGACACATGACATTCAGGTTGTTGGATTATTTAAAAATGCTGCAGTCCTCAATATCGATAATCAACGCAAGTTTATCCGCGTGGGCGACAAAAAGCGATGCTGGAATTTGAGGGTAAACGTTTTATTCTTTCCATGGCAGACAATCATGCAATCCGTGTTGGTCTGCCATCAACCAGCAATGCACAAGCCCAGTTGATTTCAAGTGGTGGCATGTTTACGGTTACCGGCATGATCAATCAACAGCTGGCTGATTTTGTTGTCGATACCGGCGCCAGTTATATCACCATGAGCCCGGAACATGCCCGGCGTTTGAATCTTGATTACAGTCACGCAAAAAAGATCATGGTGAATACAGCAAAGGGAAAAACAACCGCACACGTTTTTAACCTCAAGAGTGTAAGAGTAGGTGGCATTGAACTACATGATGTTCAGGCGGCGGTGATCCATGAACTTGATTCCAGCAAAATGCTGCTGGGTATGTCTTTTCTAAGCCAGGTAGAAATGCAGCAGAAAAACGGATTAATGATTTTGAAGAAATCCAGCTGATTTGTCTCTAGCATAGCCATAATTATGGCGTTGTTTGGCGGCCACCCTCTGGCCGCCATTTTTTATTTCTGCTCAAGCTCCTCATAACGTTTTTGTTGTTCCTCAAGCGCTTTTTGCATTTGCTTGCTGGCCTGTTTTGCCTGATCTATGGTTTGCTGTGCCTGTTGTTTAACAGTTTCTCCTGAACTGGTTTCAGTACTGATCATGCTGTCTTTGTAATAAACTATCAGGCCAGCGATAAGTACCAGGCTAATTACCAGATAAATGAGTCTCATATCTCGTGGCTCCTGTATATAATTCTTAAAATAATCATAGCACTTGCCGCTAAATTATTAACAGATTATGGCTGATCAACTGTGACAGGTGCGACAACATGCGAGCAAAAACACCGATTCTGGGGCTGGTTTCTGTTATTTCAATATTGATAATGCTGGCTGGCTGTAAAGTGGCTGAGTTGAAGAAACCGGAAGTCAGCGTGATTGGTTCACGGTTTGTTTCTGTCTCGTTAGCGCAGGGGCGACTTGATAATAAGCTTCGTATTACGAACCCGAATGTTTTTAAATTACCTGTTAAGGCAATTCACTATACCTTGTTACTTAATGACAGAGAATTCGTCTCAGGCCAGACCGACCGTAGTCTGAATGTAGCCGCCGGTGGCACACAACAGGTTCAATTACCTTTAATGATCCAGTACGAGAAATTGCTTAAGGGACTGGGTAGTGTCTTTCAGAACAAGACGATAAGGTTCCAGCTAAGAGGTGAAATCGATTTTGGTCTGGTAAGAGTCCCCTTTAGTAAGACAGGTGATTTTTCTATTTAGTGTTTTCTGCGCCACTTCCAGGGCGCGACAGGATTCTTCTGCTGCCATAGACCGGCTTTTCGCTTGCGGGCAATCTGTTCAATGGTTACATATTGTTTTGAAGTACGTGGGTTAGCCCAGGCATAACCGGCCATCACCATCATGCCATTGATATCTGCATACTGGGAACTGTTCATGTCTGCCGCAAACACAGTGCCAACGATATTCCTGGAGCGCGTACGTTTTTTAATAATGATCTTCACCTGGTAGTTACGGGCAAACAATAATCGATCGAGATAGTCACGCGACTGTTTACCGAATCGCTGTTTCGTTTCTGGCGCATCGATGCCCAGCAAATACACTTTGTGTCTTTTATTATTCTTATCAGTCACGATGATAGTGTCGCCATTGGGTACATCACTGACTCGCCCGATTAGCTCCCTGGGCGCTGCCTGTAACAAGGATGTTAATGTAAATAAACAACAAATAATAAAAAACTTATTCATCATAATACTCACGATATTGATCATAAGAAATATCAGATGCCCGGTTACGTGCGTGGTTCAGGTAGGCCTGTACCTCGTTTAACCAGGAATGAATGCTATTGTTATTATTCACAATAATATCAATCTGAGTTTTAACAATCACCAGTGTCTCGTCATATTGGCGGGACTGCTCGGTGCGGGGCAGGGGTTTTCGGTATTCATTGTGTTGCTTTCTTTTATCTGTCATGGGCCTTGTCTCCAGTTGGCCCACACTCATCACACAGGTCCAAGTTTAACGGAACCGGTCAGGTTTGTGATCGAAAAATTTCTACGAGTAGCAGAGTATCAAGTGGATGAATTAAGCTGCTGCGTCGCCAGTTCGCGCAGACCTGCTACGGCCTGGGCAATTACTGGGTTATCGCTATCCCGCGGATAGACCATATAAGCCGGGTGAACATATTCCGGCGAACCAGGTACGCGATACAGGTTCCCTGCCTCGATAAAAGAAGCCGCCATGCGTGCGGGTAAAAAACAAGTGCCGCCGTTTGTGAGCATGAGCTGGATACCGAGCCAGCCGATATTGGCGACCTGCGAAGGTCGTTCAAGATCAGGATAGCTCTGGGCATGTTGGGCATAAAAGCCGGGTCCCCATTCTATGTAGATATAATCATCGCCGGGACTGGTGTCATCCGGCCGGCTGCTGACTAGCACCAGGCTTTCGTCGAACAGGTGTTCAACGATCAGACCTGGGGTATGACGCGGGGTATACATCAGGCCGATATCGAGTGTGCCTTCGATCAATCGGTTCATCAGGTCTTCCTCGAATCCGATCTCGTTGCGAATCACCACGTCGGCAGCTTGCTTTCGCATCCAGCCCACCCACTGGGGTAGAAATCCTTCCCAGAGTGCAATCCGCCCACCGATGCGAATGCTGGCCCGGTAATGTTCCGGCAATCCCACTTCATCCCGGGCCTGGTCGGCAGTGAGTACCAGGCGCTTGGCATAATCAAGGAAACGGCGGCCTGCCTGGGTGAGAGTAGCGCCGGAACGGTCGCGCTTGAAAAGTCTGGCCCCCAGTTCTTCTTCCAGTCGTTGCATGCGTGCACTCACCGTTGACTGGGTCAGGTGGAGCTGGCGACTGGCTTCCAGAAAACTGCCATGGGCAGTGATCGCGAGAAAGGTTCGGGCCTGGTCGATATCCATGTGTTTACCTCATTTCCAGTTTTGGTTATTTAATATCGATTAAATCGATATTAGATAGTAAAAAATATCGTTTTACTAGTATTAATTCTGGACGATATAGTAGTAAAAGCTAATATACAGGAGGTTCTGAGATGCAATCCACGGCACAATATGAACGTGATAATGAGGGTTATATCGTCGATCCGGATGACTGGAACGAGGAATTGGCCGGGTTACTGGCAAACGAAGAAGGGCTGGAGTTGAGTGATGAGTACTGGGCTATCCTCGGCTTTATGCGAGCATTCTGGCAGGAGCACAAGGTTGCCCCGGACGTCCGCCACGTCATTAAGTTTCTTGTTGAAGAACATGATCTGGATAAAAAAGAGGCCAAACAGCATTTGTTCAGGTTATTCCCCTATGGCTATGTCAAACAGGCCTGCAAGATAGCCGGTATGCAGCGGCCACGGGTCTGGAGTACTGGTTAACTCCGGTTTATTACCCTGGCCACCGGGAAGTGTTCTTGGTACGGATCAGGTTTTAAGAAGTATGGCGCTCTGTCCCAGCTTTCAGATGGTAACCACCAAACATCACGCTGGCTGTGATCAGGATGGCATAGCTGATTCCATAACCTAGCAACACATAGCCCAATAATTGCTGGTCATCGATCCCGTAACTTACACAATAACGTTGGGGAGCGATCAAATATAACCAGCCTAGCCTTAACAAAGTGGCCAGGGCCTCAAGGTGAAGAACAGCGCGCAGCACAAACGGTAAATGTTGCCAGCACATTGCCAATGCCATGCCCGCCATTGGCAATGATATCCATTTCATGATGGCGATATCTGTCTGGTGTAATGCAGCATCCAGTAAGCGGGGTAACATCCACAGGCCAAAGGTAAACAGGGCAAACAACAACAGGCTTGTACGATATTTTTTACCCAGCGACCCTAACCATGAGAAACGAGGCTGCAGTGAATTAACAAGCAGGGCACCGAGTATAGCCAGGACAGGGATCTGTACAGCCATGTGTAATACCATGCTTGCTTCCAGCCAGCGGCTTGAAAATAACAGGCAGATACTAACAAAGCTCAAAACAGCCAGTCTGGTTTTATATGACATGCTTCAGGCCAACTTCTGATTTTGTTAGAAGATTTTCAATTGACGTCAAAGTAGTCTCAAACTGGTTTTCGTCAATGATCTGAACCAGCTGTCCCCGTTGATCAACAATATGTGTCGCAGCATTGTGTATGATTCCACCCTGACCATCGGAAATACTTACGACACCAAGTCGATTTAATAAATGTTTAGCCTGTTGCAAGTTTGTCGGTCTCACCACCTGCCAGCTGTTATCCAGGCGCTTGGTAAAGCGTTGTAAATACGCGTTCAGTTTTTCTGGCGTATCATATTGCGGATCCAGTGAGATACTCAACAGGCGCACGCTGTCTTGGTAACCATTTTGCACAATGGCTGTTTGTAGTTTAGAGAAGGCCTTGCCGGTAAGGCCACACACGGTGGGGCAACGTGTGTAGATAAAATTAATGACGAGCACCTTGCCTCGCAGGAATGCGAGATCAAATAACTGTCTGCTCTGATTCTCCAGTTGTATATTCGGCACAGGTACAGGCCGGTTCTCGATCTGTATCCTTCGATAGGTTTCCCAGGTAAAGGCACGAAAGCCCTGTGTTGATTGCCACCATATTGTACATCCCAGGATGACAACCAACACAGTCAAAACATGCGGCAGGCACTTTGCCAATCGTTATGCCTCCAGCCGGATACGACCTAAGCGACCAAGCAGATTGACAATAAATACAAGCATACTCAGTAATACAACCAGGCCAAACAGAGTAGCGAGTTGATCAAGTGGCACCCAGGCTGCGATATGCTCTGCCCAGCGCCGTGGAACACTTACAAAACCACTATATAGAAACATAAAAACAAACAAAATCGCGCTGATCAGAAATACCCAAAAGCTGGCACCGACCAGTTTACCTGAAGAGGTTTCATTTTCCTGGCGACTGATATGGAACATAAAAGCCAATACCATGGGCAACATACCGAGCAGCAAGTAGAAGTGAAAGTGTCCCGGGACCCACATGGTATTATGCATGACCTTGTTGACTACAATCGTCGCATCAACAACGGCAGGTATCACGCCTGCTGACCAGCCGAAAATTGCCAGGATCAGGAACTTTGCCGGTGTTGCCCAATTTACTCTGGCATGATGGATCTGCACCAGTGCACCGTAGGCAGTGACTAACAGGACTGGTATACCGCTAAGATAGGATATGACCTGTCCTAGCACTAACATCCAGTCAGGCATGACCATGTCCATTAAAAGATGATGAGGGTAGACAATCATCACCATCACTGTACTCGCTGCCCAGGCAGCGAGAAAAGGCCGGCTGATTTTCCATGGGCGGCCTGTATATTTTGGCAGTAGCTCATAAACTGCAATGACGGCCATGTAGATTGTGGCATTAATAAAGACATGACCAAAAAAGAAAATCAGGTTCTTGGCCCACAGGGCATCGATTTCCATATTGGGGTAATACAGGTTTACCAGGGTGAGCACGAGGATCACTGCTCCGGCCACAATACCGATGGTGTTGACAATCAATACCATGGTGCTGGCAACCACTGTGGGAGGATGATCGCTATCAATTTTTCCTGAAATTAACTGATTGACACCCAGTGCGCGTCCCAGTCCGCCATATTTCGCCATTAAGGCACGGGCAACATCGAGGTAAAAAAGCAGGAAACCTACACCAATTACCAACAGCCCGCCAACGAATGCTGCTGAAGCGTGCTGACTCCAGAGTCCCATTGATTTTGCCGGTAAGGGGTAAAGAAAAGTCCAGCCGGCTCCAAACTTGCCGAGCAGAATTGCCCCCAGGATCATCACAACCCCGATCACAAATAACACAATATTGACCAAAAACATGCCTGGGGTCAGCGCGACATAACGCCGAAGGAAATACCACATGATCGAGACACCAGCAAGACCGGCGATACCCACCATCCCTGCACCATGCAAGGTCATGATTTGATAAAATAGATCTGGTGATATCTCGATAAAGGTGCCCTGGGCAGCGCGTAACAGTACGCCGGCTAGCATCATGAGCAAGAGCACAGCAAGGGTGGTGGCAACATACAACTGTAAGTAAAAACGTTCACGTGGCTGCGCTGCAGCCTGTGGTGTAGCATCAGACATTATTATCCCCTTTAAATGAATTAATTTTTAGCTGGCAATACGGTGAGAGAGGCAATCATGTTGTGGTGTGCAACACCACAATATTCCATGCACAGGATTTTATATTCGCCGGGTTTTGCGAAAGTGTAGTGGAGTGAATTCGTATAGCCGGGCATTGCCTGAACCTGTGCCAGCATGGTCATACTGGAGTCATAAATAGCAAAGCCATGATTCACATCTTTACTGGTTACCTGAAATTCAATGGGCTGTCCGGCATTGAATTGCTGTTCACTTAATTCCCATTGCCATTGCGAACCAATTGCCTGGACAATTTTTACATTGGAACTATCGGCAGTGGCTGCGTGTGGCCAGGGTAGCAAGGTTGCGCCAGTGATAATGACGCCGGCGATAATGGCCAGCCAGAATAACTTGCCACGCCAGGCGTAATCTTTTTTTGCAACTTCCTCATAGGAATCATTGCCTTCTGTACCGGCAATAAAAACGAAAAATATTACAGCTAATACCCCAATGAGAACCAATGTAAGCAACCAGGCCATCTCCTGCATAATAATTTCACCTTTGTTATATGAATTAGGTTTGTGTTTTAAAGTAGTATTAAAAATACTAGATTAAACAATATAGAATGAATATATGACTTGTCAAGAAATGGCTATGACCAGGGAGTTTGCATTGAACAGCCTGCTCCCTAAAGATATCTATTTATGTATATACAAAAAGCCCATAATAGTAGTATTCTAAATACTATATTAGTAACTCCACATATATACCATTATGCAGTTGAAACGCTATACTGATTATTCTCTCCGGGTATTGATCTATTTGGCTACCAAGCCTGATCAGGTCATAAGTATCAATGAAATTGCCGAAGCCTATGACATCTCAAGAAATCACCTGCTAAAAGTAGTGAATGGTCTTGTAGAACAGAGGCTGGTGCGTACCTTCAGGGGGAAAACCGGTGGTCTGCAACTTGCCAGACCGATAAACAGAATAAATGTGGGTGATGTAGTCAGGTTTATGGAGGGAGATCATCAGATTATTGACTGTCATGAGCCTTACTGTCCGATCTTGCCCGCCTGTAATTTGAAACGTGTAC
Source organism: Thioalkalispiraceae bacterium (assembly GCA_050118115.1). Lineage (GTDB taxonomy): Bacteria > Pseudomonadota > Gammaproteobacteria > UBA6429 > Thiohalophilaceae > SZUA-24. Next base: position 249 of record JASFLL010000011.1, on the reverse strand, counting down.
TGCATGAAGCGAACCAGGCTTTTTACAAGTCACTAAAAGCATATACCCTGGAAGACTTAATCGCGGGTAAACAAGGCAAGCTCATACAGTTGCTAACAGGTTAACCTATACAAACAGTTTATCTGAAAAATCACAGAAAGTGTCAATACGATGAATAATGTGCCTGAAACTATAAAGAAATTCTTTGGTATCAGCAGTAATAAAACCAGCCATACTGAAAAGCTTGTTTCCGGGTTGGGTGGCTTTACC